>JAISSM010000014.1 GCA_031273075.1 Rickettsiales bacterium | reverse complement strand
CCGGATTAAGCATGCCGTATTATATCATATTTTCGTTAATTCTTCATTCTTCAATCTTCATTCTTCATTAAAAAATTATTTTGCGGCGCGAAATAATTTTTTTCTTGTTTATTTTTTTTCTTTAGGATATAATTGCTGCATGAACAAAAGAATTTTGTTCTATAACAAATAAAGCAAAGGAGACGGGAATGGCATTATTCTCAAGAAAACCGGCTGCGAAGAAACCTGCGGCGAAAAAACCGGCGGCGAAAAAGAAGCCGGCCGCGAAGAAACCGGCGGTGAAAAAACCGGCGGCGAAAAAGAAACCGGCGAAGAAAAAGAAATAAAAAATCCCCGAAAGGGGATTTTTTAATGGGCGGAGCATAACCCCTTCCCCTGGAACAGGGGAAGGACAGACTTTCTTATCGGCTATGCCGATTAGAAAGTCTTGGCAGGGGTTAATAAATAGTGACTAGTGATTAGTGTATAGTGACTAGTGTAATAGTGTAGTCACGCGAAGCGCGACACATTAACTGATCACTAATCACTAGTCACTATTATTTGCTACCTGCTATCTGCTAATTGCTAATTGGATAAAAACGGCCGGTTTTATCCTTTGTACGACGGCACGTCATTCATTTTATAATACGGCGTGGGATCGTTCGTCCAATCCTCCATGCATGCGTTTTCCCACACCTCTTCCCATATCTTTTGAAGTAACCATGTGCTTGCCGCAGTGGTCCCGTTCTCATCGCTGTACAGTATGGCTTGGGCTTCCCATTCGGCAATGCTTGCCTCCATATCGGGCTTACCATCGGAACCCTTTATTAATGGCGGCATGCATGGATTGAGGCTGGCGGTATGCACATTCCCGTCTACGACGTTTTGGTGGGGGTTGGAGCCGGAGATTTTGAAAAAATCGACAGGCTTCACATCCGTTTCGCATTTGGTTTGACTGCACTGACCGTTGGCCTTGACCTTGCAGTAATACGAGGTTTCGGATTTCTTTTCCGATGCGCCTGTGCACGTCGTCCCGTACATAAACCATCTCAGCGTCGACTCCCCTCCAATCGCGTGTATCCTCTTGCATGTGTCCAGATCTTCGCAATAGGTGTCGCCGCACCCCTCGTAATGAATCTTTTTCCAAAGATTAAAGAGGGTGTCGTTTTCCCCTGTGCCCTTTCCCATAATGGGATCATTAGGAGTGGGGACCCAATCATAATTCGTTTTTGTCGTTGGCTTGCGGGCGCTGTGCCATGCGTCACGTTCGGTATTCCATGTCCATGCGGAATTGGAATAAGTAAACGCGTTTTTCGGAATCATGCAATAATCGTTGAGCCCGGCTCCGGTTCCGATCCCCGTTCCTTTTCCGTTATTCATATCACATTTAATGGACGACCCCTGATGCGGCGTGCAGTAATATGTGTTTGGCAATTCGAGTCCGATATCGCTTGTTCCGTTGCATCCCGGTCCCCGTTTATAAAGCGTTCCAACTGCCTGATTATAACACGACGTATATTCAATCGTGCAGGTATACAGCGCAAAACCCTGTTCGGAGATACCGAACGTAAACAAGGCGGCGAAAATCAATATCCTAAGGCGCATCGGTTTTTACCCCGTATCCTCTTATATCTTGCGCATTGGTGGCGCAGTGCGAGGTATAATGGCTGTGCTGATTCGGACACACGCATTCCCCGCCCACGGCCGGCTTGCTGTACGCGGGATCTGAACTATTATGATATAAATCTACGCCCGCCACCGTAACCCCGACCGGCCATTTTTCTATACCGCCTGGAATGGGTGTTGGCGACTGCTCGTCCTTATACTTATTCTGGTCGTCTGGAAACGGCACCACATCGGACGAATGGGGCCAGGTATTATCAAGGGCTGTATTTGCCTCTGCAGCCTTCCAGTTATGAATCGGACACACTTGCCCGCGGGCGTTTGTCCTTATCGGATTTGCCGTGAGTACGTTGGAGGCCAGGCCCGGGATCCAAACCTGACACGTCTGTTTTTGCGCGACGCCGGGGGTTGCCGTCCAAATCATCCTTCTTCCGCCGTTTGCCCAGCATGAACAGATTCCCCACGACAGCGTGTCGACCATGTCCCCGTATCCGACCGGACACAAGTCTTCGGGCTCTGTGAAATTATAATCGAATTTGAGTGTTTCGCTGAACGTCGAACCTTGCCGGTTGAAAGTCGAGAAGCATGGCTTAAACGCCCGATTTTTGAGGGGGGCTGGAATGAACCTGCACGGGTTGGTTTCATCACTCGTATCCCCTGGGGCTACTGAGGCTAAGGCGTCGTGCCGGCAATAATTCGCGCTGTTCAAATACCTGTATTCGACGAACGAACCGGAAAAGTTCTTGCAGTTCGCATCGAGGCGTCCGACGATTTCATTGTATACCTCGGTTGCGACGCCCGCGACCCGAATTTTAAGCATATCGACGACTGATGCAAAATTTCTGCTGCTGTAGGACTCGCATACCGGCGTCGACTTGGAGTTTTTCTTGATCCCGTAGTTATAGCAGTGGTCGTGGGATCCTTTTAATACGATCTTGTCGAATCCGCCGAATATTTTTTCAAGCGTTTTTTCGTCGTCTCCGCATTCGGAAATTTCTTTAAGTTTTCTCGCGCACGCGGACAAAACCTTTTTGCCGGGCGGCGCATCGCCCTCGTACTCGTACTCGTAAAGCGTGAACCAGTCCATCGCCTGCCCGATTTTGAACAGCCCGCTTCCCGGATTATAGAAATTGTTGTATCCGACTCCGCCGTACGTGTCGAAGCACTCTCTGGCGACGTTGCGGCACGTGGTCAGAATGTCCTTGTCGTCGACGTTTTTGATATAGCTTGCGACGATGTCGCCTCCGCCCTCGCCTCCGAACATTCCGTTGCAGCTTTCGACGTACGCGTCGCAAAGCATGCTGGTAAGCGAAACGGTTTCGGGAAGAAGATTCGCGCCGGAAACGTCGGCAAGGCCGCGCATGAAATCCGTGACGGCCTTTTTCCCGTCGACATAGCATTCGCGCACAAAGTCGAAACATCCGCGCCGGATCTCGTCGACCTTCGCCTTTTGCGCGTAATAAATTTCAAGCATCGCCTTGTCCAGATAGTCGCCCCATACCGTGTCCGAAATTTCGACGCACTTGCCGAGCGCGCCCTCCGCGAATTTTTTATTGCGCACGACGAAATTTTCGACGAACGTCTTGTTGCGGCCGAGCTTGGCGAGTTTCGCGTCGCCGATGTTGGTGCCCGCGCCTTCGTCGAACGTCAAAAGTTTTTCCAATTTATAGAAATCCGTGACGCCTTGAAACGGCTTGCCGGTGTCTTTGTCGATGAACTCTCCGTTGTCCAGGCATTTTTTATATCCGGCGCCGCAAACCTGATCGTCCTTGATCGAACCTTCGACCGCGTCGAGACATTCGGCGGCGTTCATGGAGTTCCTGTTCTGGCGGTCCTCGATTCGGGCCAAAGACAGCATGGCGCTTGATTCGCGCGCGGCGCTTGACATTTTGTTGCGGTTGTCGTCGATCATCTTTTGCACGGTGCCGCAGTCGTTTTCGACGGCCATAAGATACGCGGTGACGGCGCGCTGAAGGGCGTCGTCGGCGCAGTTGTCGCGCACGACCTGGCGGCATTGCCCGTATATGGCGGTGTAAAGGGCGGACCCGTTGTACGAGGAAATTGCGGCGGCGTCGTCGGCGCCGAAAGCGCCCGCGCTTGTCCCGAACGACAAGGAATTAAGCTGTTCGAGGGACCCGCCGCCGACCGCGGTCTCGCCGGACCCGCTTATGCTGTTCATTATTGCGTTCAGAAGGCGCTTGCTTGCGGACTTGTCGGCGCCCATGGCCAATTCGCCCTCGGAGGCCTCGCGCATGGCGGTTGCTTGGGCGGCGCTCATTCCGACGGCGTCGAGGCCCGCGTTGAATTCGTTGATTTGAACCGCGGCGCCTTCGAGAACTTTTTGTTGTTCGTCAAGGTCGAAAATCTTGTCGCTGCACGAACAGCGGCGGTATTTTTCATTTTTGACGGCGCAGAATTGATCCATGCACGAGAAATAGGAGTTCTTGCATTGTTCGTACGCGGCGCCGACGCGGCTTGACAGGGCGCCTTCGATCGCGCCTTCGATCGCGGCGCGCGAGCGATTGGCCATTGATTTCCGATTGCCGGCGGCGTTGCCCGCGCCTGCAACGGCGCTTCGCGCGGCGCCGGAGGTCCGGCGTGTGGCGATTGCGGAAACGATCGCGCCCCCGGCCGCGGCGCGTGATTGAACATTGCGTTCGACAGATGCGCCGCCCGAAGTTCCCCTCTTTGGAGGGGTGGCGCGAAGCGCCGGGGTGGTTTCCGTCACCCGCGAATTGTTGACTTGCCTGTTGACCGCCGCCCGCGATTGAACATTGCGTTCAACCGACGCACTCGAAGTTCCCCTCTTTGGAGGGGTGGCCCTAAGGGCCGGGGTGGTCATTGTTAATTGCGAAGTCGCGGCGCCGCTTGCGGCGACGGATTCATTGCCGGACCGCGCGGTGGCGCACCGCGCGTCGCGCGCGAACAACGCCGCCGCCAAGAAAATCAGCAGTCCTTTCCTCAATTAAACCTCATGGACAAAGCATAGCAATTTTGCCTTTTCCCGGTCAATAACTAATCACTAGTCACTATGCCTGTGGACTGTGGACTGTTGACTGTTGACTGTTGACTTATTATAATCCCCCCATGATTAAGATAAACACTTCTCCATACTTCGACCAAAAGCCCGGCACCGGCGGACTCCGCGCGCGCACCAAAAGGTTTTTGGAACCGAACTACCTTGAAAATTTCATACAAAGCGCGCTTACCGCGTTCGCCAAAAAAAACATGAGGACTAATTTTTTTGTGCTTGTGGGCGACGGGCGCTTTCCGGGGGACGGGTTTTTGCCGCGCATAATAAGGGTCCTTCGCGCGAACGGCGCGGAAAGGATCATGGTGGCGAGGGGGGCGACGCCGACGCCGGCGCTTTCGCACGCGATAAGAAAATACAGGGCGGACGGCGGATTCATAATGTCCGCGTCGCATAATCCTGGCGGTTTGGACGGAGATTTCGGGATCAAGGTGGAATTGTCGTCCGGCGGCGGCGCGCCCGAAAGTTTTACGTCGCTGTTGTTCGAAGAAACGAAAAAAATAAAGGAATACAAAACGCTGGACCTTTCGGATGATGCGACAATGGCGTCGGCGGAGTATGTGGATGCGATCGGGGATTATGCGGATTTGATGGAATCGATGTTCGATTTTTCGCTTATAAGAAAATGGTTTTCGGACGGGCGCGCGATGCGGTTCGACGCGATGAACGCGTCGACGGGCGAACCCGCGCGCGAAATTTTCGTGAACAGGCTTGGCGCGCCGCTGGGTTCGATAGTCCGCGGCATACCATTGCCGGATTTCGGCGGCATACATCCGGAGCCGAACCCGCATTATGATCCGGAGCTTGTGGAATTTATGTCCGGTCCGGACGCGGCGGACTTCGGCGTCGCGTGCGACGGAGACGGCGACAGGAATATGATTTTGGGCAAAGGAACGCTTGTGTACCCGCCGGATTCGCTGGCGATCATGATGCGGTACCATAAACTGATTCCGTATTTTAAGGACGGACTTAAAGGGGTGGCGCGTTCGATCCCGACGTCGTCCGCGGTGGATTTGGTGGCGAAAAAAATGGGAATAAATTCCTATGCGACGCCGACCGGGTGGAAATACTTCGCGTCGCTTTTGGACGCGGATATGATTTCATTGTGCGGAGAGGAAAGCTTCGGGCAGGGGGGCGATTACATACGCGAAAAGGACGCGATATTCGCGGTACTGTTCTGGCTGAATATCATGGCGGCGACGAAAAAAACGCCGCGACAATTGCTGATCGAACTTTGGCGCGACTTTGGAAGAACGTTTTATACGCAATATAGTTTTGAGGGCGTGGACAAGGCCAAGGCGGACGAATTGTATGAATATATAAAATCGGCGGATATGATCGGCCGCGACTTCGGCGCCGCGAAAATAAAATCGAAAGAGGACCTGAAATATAAGGACCCGGCGACCGGGGAGGTTGCGCCGAATGTTGGAATTGAAATCAAAACGACGGACGACACGAGAATATTTTTCAGATTGTCGGGAACGGGCACGGTGGGCGCGACGCTGAGGTTCTATATAGAAAAATTCGAACAGGACCCGAACAAAATCGAAACGGATTTGAAAGAGTATATGAAAGACGCATACGAATCGGCGGACAAATTGTTCCGAATAAAGGAATATTTTCCCAACGCCCAAAAAACGATAGCGATCTAAAGGAAAGCAAAAATGACCCGATCGACAGATATAAAACTTTTTGAAAAACAAAACATCCGCACCCTCTGGGACGACGCGGCTGAGAAATGGTATTTTGCCATTATAGATATAGTCGGTGCATTAACCGATAGCCCAAACCCGCGCAAATATTGGAGCGTCCTTAAAACTCGCATAAAAGCCGAAGGCGGCGAGTTGACTACAAATTGTAGTCAACTGAAAATGCAGGCGGCCGATGGCAAATTTTATTTGACCGATGCCGCCGATACGGAACAAATCCTGCGGATAATCCAATCTATCCCCAGTAAAAAGGCCGAGCCGTTCAAATTATGGCTTGCGCGCGTCGGCTCTGAGAGAATTGATGAGGCGATCGACCCTGAAATCGCGATAAACCGCGCGATCGCCGGATACCGTAAAAACGGCTATTCTGAAAATTGGATAAACCAAAGGTTAAAATCTATCGAGGTGCGGAAGGCGTTGACCGACGAATGGGATAAATCTGGCGTGCGACAGGGAAAAGAATACGCCCACTTGACCGATTTGATGAGTCAAATTTGGTCTGGCATGACAACCAAGCAATATAAGGATTTCAAAGGCCTTAAAAAAGAAAATCTCCGCGATAATATGACCAACACGGAATTGGTTTTGAATATGCTGGCGGAGGTTGCGGCGACTGACGTCCATGCTTTGCGCGAACCGAAGGATTTCGACGAAAGCGTCGATGCGGCGGCCGAAGGCGCGAAAGCCGCGCTTGCCGCCCGCCGTCAGATAGAGCGCAGCACCGGCAGGTCGCCGGTCACAAAACAAAACGCGAAAGAGCTGAAGAAGATAGGAAAATAAACTTCCATAAACTAACAACCGGTAACTATTAACGCTTTCTTTTTTCTGTCTAAAAATTATGGTATAATGCAGGACAAAGAACTTTCATGAAAAAGCTTGCTTTCTTCATTCTTCATTGTGCGATCGCGCTTGCGCCTCTGGCGCCCGCCTTCGCCGATTGTAAATCGCCGCGGGACCTGGTTCTTGGATGCCCGGAAGGTCAATATTGGTTTGCCGACGCCGAGGGTAATAATTGCGGCTTATGCAGGACTAAGTCCGAAGCCGTAAAAGAATGCAATGGGTCCAATAAAGGCGGATATTATTTCAAAGGCGGCGGGAGCAGCAATCCGGCGCGTAGAGATCCGTGGCCGAATGCGCAAGGGCAATACTCGATAACTAACACCAATTACGATTATCGTGGATTTAGGCTGGAATGGATAACATGTCTGGCAAGTTTGTGCGCCGAAGAATGGGGGGTTAAAAAACCCGGGCATGATTATAATGTGGCTAAAAAGCTTAACATTAATGATAGAAATGGCGGTATATCGGGTAATCATCGGCAAATTGTGGATGTATGCGCCGCCGCGTATGACGATTACAAAAGAGAGTACGACAAAAATAAAAAACCCGAAACAGCGCCGAATCCGGCGCAACAGGCAAAGAAGGTGACATTCAAATTAAATGGCGGAACGATTAACGATAATTATTTGAACTTAAGCGGCTGTCAGAGATCCGGCGCCGATGTGCTTTGCGCCTGCGGTGAAACCGGCCCCGGCGTCTTTGGCGCGCAGATACCGCGGGGAATTACGCCCCCGGTTGGGCGTCCTTTTAAGGAGTGGACGGTAAACGGGGTTTCATGGAACGACCATAACTCTAAATATTTCAGTACGTCGACGGCGGGCGCGACGGGCGTCCTTTGCCTCTCTGACGTAAAAACGGTCGAGGCCGTGTGGGAGCCCGCCGCCAAGCCGCCCGTGCAACGGAACGCGGTATTCAGGAATCTGGGCAGTGCGGATGCCCCCGCCGGCTTGGAATCGAAGGGCTGTTCCTCGATAAGTAAGAATTTTACCGTTAACGGTAAATCGGTGGGGGGCATTGAAATAACTTGCAAGTGCGATAATAACAACGGGGCGAATGTGCCTGGCGTTCTCAAAGATAAAAGAACCCGG
>JAISSM010000012.1 GCA_031273075.1 Rickettsiales bacterium | reverse complement strand
CGGAGAAATTGTTCGGCCGCAGGATCCAGATAGAAAAAGCGGCCGTCTAGTTCGCCAGGTCCGCCAATTCCGCGGCAAGAAGCATGTCGGTTTCCTTCGCCTTCTCGATTTGGTTAAGCGCGTATAAAACCGACGCGTGATTGCGGCCGCCGACTAAGCGCCCTATTTCCGAAAGGGTCAGGTCCGTCGACATTTTAAGCGCGGCCATTATCTTCTGGCGCGCAAGCACAAGCGGCCGCGTTCTTATTTCAGAGTTCAGAGAATCGAACGAGACGCCCAGTTTGACGCACATATTTTTGACCGCCATAAGCGGCGTGTTCCGCTTCACAAGAACGTCCGACAAAAGTTTTTCCAAAACGCCTTCGTTCAATTCGCCGATATCCAATTCCTTCCACGCGGCTATTTTTTTGCAAATGCCGGACAAAATGTGTCCGTTCGCCGGGCATCTCGCCGCGATGGATTTGGCGGCGGACGGATCCACGCCGGAATTCGCAAGAATTTTTTCGCGCGCCTCCGCGTCCGGCGGAACTATGTCGACCGACAGGCCGGACGACAAAAGCGAAACCAGATTCCTGTCAAAGCCCGCGATCTGCGACGGCGTTATTTCGGACGTCAGAACGACGTTCTTTTTCATTCTTATAAGGTCGGAAAGAAGCGACAAAAATTCCTCCGCGGTCGCGCGCTTCCCCGCGAGGTGCTGAACGTCGTCCATGATAAACATGTCCGTTCCGCGCATCATGTCCTTGAACGCGAATATTTCGTTCGTCCGCATCGCCCGTACAAAGTCGGAAACGAATTCGCCGCCCGACGTCATGATCGCGCGCATCCTCGCGTTTTTGGCCAAAGATTCCAAAAGCATCGTCTTGCCGCTTCCGTTCGGGCCGCATATCACAAGCGGCGAAAACGGCATCGGGGCCGAGGCGCATTTTTTGACCGCGTGCAGGGCGAACCGATTGGCCTCGCCGCATATGAAATCCGAAAACGCGCAGGCCGGAAGCTCCGGCGATTGGATCACGCGCAAAGTCTTGTTTATGTTCGCGACATCGGCGCGACCGCGCGCCGGGGAAAAGGCCAATTCTATTTTCATTCCGGTTTCGTTCGAAACCTCGGACAAAATCCCGCCATAGGTCGCGCGGATAAAGTCGGCGGCGAAACGGCTTTCGGCGCCGATTATTATTTTGTCCGACCGCGCCGATACGGAAAGCGGCTTTATCCAGGCGCCGAAGGCCTCCGGTTCCATTTTCGATTCGATAATATCCTTGATGCGGGCGCCTAAATTTTCATGCGCCGAAGCTTCGTCGTATTTTTGCAAGGCTTCGCCGCGTTTTTGCAAATCTTTGTCTTTTTCAAGTACCGATGCCGACATTGTTCAAACATGCTTTGATGCCGTTCGACTTCGACGCCGACGCCACCGCAACAAGTCCCCTTTGTGATTTCCTTGAAGAAAATCTATAACAAAAAAATCGATTTGCAAGTTTTTTTAATCAAACGGGCGCAAAAAAAATTATTCAAAAAACGAAAAAATTATTTGACCGCCGAATCGGATTCGCGCGCTTCAAAACGTGTGTATACACCGCGCCGTCACGCAAGCACGTATCCGCCGTCAACTTTTTTGATAAGTCCCTTTAATTCCAAGACAACCAGCGCGGACATCACGTCGGATATATTTTTTTTGACAAGTGATGTCAATACAGATTCGGAGGTGGGAACGCTTCCGATCAAATCCAAAATCCCGGAATGTTCGTTTTCCGATTTTTCGCCCGCGCCATTTTTCACGCCGGTTTCGAAAAAATCCGACGCTCCGCGGCATAATTTCGCGCGCCCCTCGCCGATGAAACGATTCGGAGCGGCGCTTCGCCCGTCCGTCGGATGCGACGGGATCGCCCAAAGCGGACGCGAAAGGGCAAGCATGAAATTCGCGGTCGCGACGCTTCCGGATTTTTCGGACGCCTCTCCCAAAATCAAAAGTTCGGAAAGACCCGCGATTATTTTGTTGCGCATGACGAAATTGTTCGCGTTCGGGACATATCCGACCGGCATGGCCGAAACGACGCATCCCCTTTCCATGATCTCGAAATACAATCTTTCGTTCTCGGGCGGCCACGCGTAATCCGCGCCGCCGGCCAGAACCGCGATCGTGTTCGCATCGCCCGGCTCCAAAAGCGCGCCTTTGTGCGCGGCGCCGTCCGTTCCGATCGCCATGCCGGAGGCGACGGTGAAATTATGCCGCGCGAATTCTTTGGCGATATCGGACATGAATCTTATTCCGTGCGCGGTCGCGTGCCGCGTTCCGACCATCCCGACGCATCTTTTTTTAAGCGCATCCGAATTTCCGCGGACGGATATTATCGGCTCGTGATTTTCCGCCCGTTTGTAAAGCTCCGGGAAGTCCGGCGAATCATCCGCGATATATTTTATGCCAAGCTTTGCGGCCAAATCCATTTCGCGTTTGACCGAATCCGCAACGTCGTCCGGAACCTGAAGAGATTCCGCCGCCGCTTTCGCGCCGCCGAAGGACCGCACGAGATTTTTATATTTGACCGCGCCCACGCCTTTCGACCGGAACAGCAAAAGTTTATAGAACATGTCTTCGGTCACTTTCTCTTCCATTTTATTTTGGATTCCGTTCCGTTCAAAAGCCTTCGGATATTTTCTTTGTGCCGCCAGAATCCGACCATGGCCAAAAGGACAAGCGCGCCGCCGACCTCGACCGAATACGCGAATCCCAACAGGGGGGCCAGCGTCAGAACGGTCAGCGCGGCCAAAGACGAATATCCGAATGAAAGCGCGACGATAAGCCATATCGGGAATAAGAAAACAAAAACCGGCGGGCATACCGCCAGGACGAATCCCGCGGACGAAGACACGCCCTTGCCGCCTTTGAACTTCAGCCAAACCGGATAGTCGTGTCCTAGAACCGCGAAAAGGCCCGCCCATATTCCGAAGCATCCGGCCGCGACAAACGCCTTCGACAAATCCAGCGCGAAAACGCAAAACGCCAGTTTGAGGCCGCCGACGCGCATCGCGTTCGTCGCGCCAGTGCCGCCGCTTCCCGTTTTCCGAAGATCCCCCAGGCCCAAAAGCCGCGCAAGGATAAACCCCGACGGAATGCTTCCGATAAGATACCCCGATAAAACCCGGATCATAAATTCGCCCGTCATTTCTTTTCCCCCTTCGCGCCGCACCACGATCCGCGCCTGCCTCCGCCGTACGCGACGGCCATGTTTTCGTCGATCATTATCCGACCTATGTCGCGGCCGGACGCGTCCCTTACGAACGCGTCGACGCGCCCCAGATATTTATCGTCTTTTATTTTTGACAGAATCACTTTCGTTCCGACGGGAATAAGTTCGCCCAAACGCGCTTTCGATTTATTCGCCATTTCGGTTTCCAATTCGCATTCGCCGTGAAGCTCCGGCGCGTCGATATTCATAAGCCGGACGGAAGCCGAAACTTCGGCCCCGTTTTCAAGACTTATTGCCGCCGCGAAAGTATCGCCGTCGATCATGTGGTTAACAGTCGCCGTCAGATCCGGCACAGCCGCGGATAATGAAGAATGAAGAATGAAGAATGAAGAAAGAGTTAGGATTTTTTTCATCATGGGAGAAGCGGGGACCATGTGGGGTCCATTCCGTTGACGCCGTTCGGAAGACGGATCTCGTAGTTGAAATGCCCCAGGATGTCGACGGTTCTGACAGAGCTTTGCCTGCCGTCGCCGCCGTTGATTTTTTCGGTCTCGTAATAAACAAGTCGGCGGCTGTTCGGCGCCCACGACGGCGACTCCATATACCATCCGCCGGCGAGAATGCGCTCTCGTTTTCCTTCCGGCGACATCACCCCGATGAAGAAAGTGTCGTTCGCTATTTTGGTAAAGGCCAGGAATTTTCCGTCCGGCGAAAACGCGGGCGTGGCGTACCTTCCGTCGCCGTACGAGATCCGCTTCGATTTAAGCGTCTTCAAATCGAGAATATGGATCTGCTGGGATCCCGACGAATTGGAATTATACGCCAATTTTTTTCCGTCCGGGGAATAGGACGGCGAAGTGTTTATTCCGTCCGTCGCCGTAAGACGCCGCATTTCTTTGGCTTGAAGATCGTATTCGTGAATGTTCGACGCGCCCTTGGCGTCGACCAGAGAAAACGCTATTCTGCCTCCGTCCGGGGACCAGCGCGGCGCGAAATTCATTCCGTCGAATTTCCCCAGCTTTCTCTGCGATCCGTCGTTCATATCAAGGATCCACACGTTCATTTCGTCGTTCCTGTACGAAAGAAAAATCAGACTCTGCATGTTCGGCGAAAAGTGCGGATTCGTGACATAGGTCCGGTTGTCGGAAACATACCTGAAATTGTGTCCGTCCGAATCCATCACCGCAAGGCGCCTTTGCGTGTCCATATGCGTGCCCGTTTCGACCGACAGAACTATTTGCGAATCGAAATACGGCCCCTCTCCGGCAAGGCGCGCGTAAATCGCATCCGCCGTTATGTGGGCGATCCGGCGCGCGGCGGACGCGGACGTCACAAGCGACTGGGCCTCCACCTGCTCTTTGCCCCGAATGTCCCAGACGTAAAATTGAAGCCTGTATTTTTTGTCCGCCGTTTTGGTCAGCCTGGTTTGAACAAGGGCGTTCGCGCCGACCCCTTCCCATAATTCGAACTTAGGCAAAACGTCGAACTTAAGATTTTCCGGATGCGCCTCCGCGCCGATCGCGTGAAAAAGCCCGCTGGATTTAAGATCGTTTTCGACGATCAGCCTTATTTCTTCCGCGGCCTTCGCATTTGCCGGATCGGCGTCGAATTTCGCAACCGCTATCCGAACGGGGTCCGCGTTTCCCGCGACGATGTCTATCTTTAATTCCGCGCGCAGGATCGACGGCATCATAAATAAAACCAACAGCAGGCGCCTTGTCATTTTTTGGTCTTCCGAACCTGAATATGCACTTCGCGAAGCTGTTGTTCCGTGATTTCGCGCGGGCCGCCCAGCATCAGGTCCTGGCCCCTTTGGTTCGTCGGGAACGCGACCACTTCGCGCAAATTGGGTTCGGCCAAAATTATCTGAACGATGCGGTCGATTCCGAACGCGCATCCGCCGTGCGGCGGCGCGCCGTATTGGAACGCGCTCCACATCCCGCCGAATTTCGTCCTGACGTCTTCCTCGGTATAGCCCGCGATCGCGAACGCCTTGACCATGGTTTCGGGATTATAGTTCCTAAGCCCGCCCGAACAAATCTCGGCCCCGTTCAAAACCATGTCGAATTGATTCGCGAGTATTTTCAGCGGATCTCCGGACAAATCGCTTTTCGGCAGGGAAAACGGATTGTGGCCGAAGTCTATCTTGCCCGTTTCCTCGTTCAACCCGTACATCGGGAAGTCCTGGATCCAGCACATGCGAAATTCGTCCGGATCGATCAGGCCCAAATCCGCGCCGAACCTATCGCGCAGCTTTCCGGCCGCCTTGGCCGCGGCGTCTTCCTTTTCGCATATGAAAAACACGCTGTCGCCCTTTTCAAGTTTGCAAACTTCTTTTATCTTTTGAATGCGCGCGCCGTCCAGTTTTTTCGCAACCGGCCCCTTCGGCTCATCCGCAAAAACTATATATCCCAATCCGCCGAGCCCGAGTTCCCCCGTTGCGAACGATTCGGCCTTGTCGAACCACGAGCGCGGCTTGTCCGCCGTCTTGGGCGCGGCGACCGCGCGAACGACATCGCCCTTTTCGACCGCATTCGCGAAAACTCCAAAGTCCGAACCCTTGAATATTTCCGAGGCGTCTTTTATCTCTATCGGATTTCTCAAGTCCGGCTTGTCGGTTCCGTATCTAAGCATCGCGTCCGCGTAAGACAAACGCGGAATGTCCATCGACACTTTTGCGTTTGGAACAAACTCTTTCAACAGCGCCGGCAAAAGAACGTCGCCCACGGCCTGAATGTCGCCCAATTCCACAAACGACATTTCCAAATCCAATTGATAAAATTCCATAAGCCTGTCGGATCTCAAATCCTCGTCCCTGAAGCACGGCGCGATTTGAAAATATCTGTCGAAGCCCGCGATTTGAAGCAGCTGTTTGAACTGCTGCGGCGCCTGGGGAAGCGCGTAAAACATCCCGTGATGGATCCTTGACGGAACGACATAGTCGCGCGCGCCCTCCGGCGAGGACACAGTCAGCACCGGCGTTTGGAATTCCGAAAAGCCGAGGCCCCACATTTTATCGCGGATGGATTTTATAACGCGGTTCCGCGTCAAAATATTTTTGTGCAACGTTTCGCGCCGCAAATCTATATAGCGGTATTTAAGGCGCAGCTCCTCCGCCGTATCCTCGTCTCCGAAAACCTGAACGGGAAGAACTTCGGAGTTTGTCAGAATATCGAAACTTTCGACTTTCACCTCTATTTCTCCGGTCGGGATTTTCGGATTGATCTGATCGGGCGTTCTTTCGACCACTTTTCCCTTGACGCGGATCACGGATTCGGGATGAACTTTGTCGATTTCTTTGGGATTCGCGAAAACGCATTGCGTGATTCCGTAATTGTCGCGAAGATCGACGAACAAAAGCCCCCCGTGGTCGCGCTTTCTATGCACCCAGCCGGACAACAGCGCCGTCGTTCCAACCGTTTTTTTCGTCAATTCGCCGCAAGTGTGCGTTCTGTAAATGTTTGCCATAACAGGCGCAATTGTAATATAAATTAGCGAATAGTCAATTATCTATTTATCGGCCGGGCGCGCGCCGTTTCACAATCCTGTCCATAAGCGCCCCCGCCCTTTCCTTCAACTTTTCCGCCTTGGACATAAGATTCAAGTTTCCGAACATGCCGGCCATGGGCCGCACTTCATTCGGCGTTATTGTCGTCGTGATATTTTCCGCCGCTTCCCTAATCAACACACGTTCGGTCGCAAACGCGCTTTCGCCTGAGGCATAGCTGGTGTATATCGGCCGGCCGGCTTCGTCCGCGGCGTTCGAGGGAATGACGCCGTCGTAATGGGCGGGGCCGCCCCCGGGAAGAACGCCGACTTCATTTCTTGCCGAGACTATCCCGTCCGCGCGCACCGCGGCGTTCACCGCCTCTTCGGTCAAACCGTTTTCCCGGAACATATTTTTAAGCGCGTCCATTTCATCCGCGCCGAAACCATAGGCCGCACGCCATTCGGGGGTGTTTATAACATTGTGGTTTCCGTTCGTCCATTGAACGCCGCCGCCGTCCATATGCTCCGGAAGATTGCTTGGAACTTCTCCGCCCGCGTCGGCGTTCATAAGCACCGCGCGGTGGGGATCTATGGCCGTTCCGTGCTCCGCATTGTATTGCCGAATCATTTCAACGCGGGATTGAAGCATGTCCTGATCGTCGCCGTACCACATTTTTGCGATCCTTTCGGCGTTGCTTTTGGCCGAATCGCTATAGACCGTCCTGTCTTCGTATAGGGCGTCGGTTTTTTCCACATGCGTTTCCTTTTGCTGGAAAACCGTGTTGTCCGAATCTATTTTGTTGACCAGGCCTATGCCGCCGGCCGCGGCGACATGCCCGGCGATCGCGCCGACGCCGATGGCCGACGAATTCAAAACCGACCAGAAAAAAGATTCTTTCGGACTCATGCCGGATTTCAACGCGTCTTTGAATGTGAGAAAACCGTTGTTCCACATGCCGATACCAAAGGCGCCGTATCCAAGGCCGAACGCGACGTTTGCGATGCCTTTCGCGCCGACGATCATCGCGGCCACGGCGAGAAGCGTGGTCGCCGCCATCGCCAAATTTCTCGGATCCCTGAAGAACGCCTTTATATCCGCGGGCAGGCCCATCGACTTTTGACGCGCGCGCCATTTATGGATTTGAAACGCGAGGACGGATATCCCGGCGACCGTTCCGATCATCGCGGCCGGGATCGCGAAAGCGACTCCGGTCACGGACGCGGCGGCCGCGGCGATCGCCGTTATGACGCCGCCTATCAGGAACGCGCTTCCAAAACCTTTAAGCGCCCTCGCGGCGAATTCGATTCTTTTGGAACGATGTTCCGAACGCTCCGTCCTTTCGCCCGCCCGCCTGTCAATATCTTTGATCGGCTTGAAAAGTTTTCCGAACAAGGGAAGAACCTTTTCCGCATTCGGGCCGAGTTTTTGTTTAAGACGCGCCGCGAACCCGGCCGTCTGGTTGACCTCCGCGTCCATCGCGGCCTCCCAGCCTTTTTTGGAAACCGCGCCGCCGTCCGGACCCTTAAGGCCTTCGACGAATTGTTTGTAATGATGTTCGATGTCGCTGAATTTATCCGGATCTTCCAGGGCGCCTTCGATTATTTTTTCAGAATTGTCCATTTCGAACAATTTGAACAAAACCATTTCGTCCATTTCGCCCTCGAGGTCCTCTTTGCTTTTTTCCGGCGCGCCTATGTTTTGAAGCGCCACCGTGTGCTTCGCCAATTCCACGACGCGGGCAAGCCCGCCCTTTTTATCGGGGAAAACGTAATTCGCGGCCAGGGCGAAAGTCTCGTCCGAGATTTTTGCGCCCTTAAGTTTTTTTTGCAAATCATCCCACCGCTTCGAAATTCCCTTCGCCTGTTCCGGCCCCACTTTTTCAAGCTCCCAAATCTTGTCGTACTCTCCGACATATCCTTCCAGCGCCTTTTTGTTGCTTAGGATAAATTCTATTTTTTCCTTGTTCTTTTCCTCCCATTCAAGGTCTTTCATGCGCGCGCGGAACATCTTGTTGTACCCGGAGTAAACGTCGGCTATATTGGTCCAGTCGACAAAACGGTGCGCGTCCGGACCGGACGGCCTTGCAAAATCTTCGGACAGCTTGTCCATGCGCGCGGCCAGGGCGGCCTTTTGCGATTCCAACCGGCGCCTTTTTTCCCCCTTTGCGGATTTGATCCGCTCCTTGACCCCGATATACGCGTTCGCGAGCGCCGCCGGCGGAATGCTTTTCGAATACTTCGGATCGCTTATAAGCATATCGACAAACTTTTCGGAAAACTTTATCGCCTTTTTGCCTTTCAGATCCGGAATTTTGCTTATGATCTCATGCGCCTTCGCCGGACTTTTCTTGCCGTCGAGATAATCTTTCGCACTGATCGCGTTTATATCCCAATAAACTTCAAGCGCGATGCGGTCAAGCATGTCCTGATTCTGTTCGGAATGTTTGGAGCGAACGCGGCCGTCGACCTCTTCTTCCGGATATTGTCCCAAATCGAGATCGAAATCCGATTCGGGCTTCTTTGATCGGAATAATTCATCAACTTCGGCGTGGCTGATGGGATCGGGCTCAACTATATCCAGACCTTCGTAATCGTCAAGGTCAAGGGGCCGTTCCTCCAAATCATCGGCGTTATCAACGGATTCGGACTCTCGTTCAAAATAGTCAAGACTGTCAAACGAGAGTTCGGAATCATCGGACTTACCCGACGATTCGCCGCCGTCGTTTTTACCGCCGAGTCCGTGCGACTCGGCTATCTCGGAAATCTCGGCGTCTTCGGGGATTTCTCCCATAAGCAGCATGTCTATATCGGTCTGGCTGAGGGCGCCGGAGGCGCCATCGACGGGTTTGGACCCGCCGCCGTTTTTACCGCCGGGTCCGCGCGACCCGGCTATATCGGAAATCCCGGCGTCTTCGGGGATTTCCAAATCATCGGGGCCCAGAACGTCCACATCGTCAATGTCAATGTTATCGACCGGTCCGGTATCGCCGGAAGGACGCGGCGCTTCGCCTTTCGCCGGACTTACCTCTGGACTTTCATTCGCCGCCGCCGGCATCTTCAAAGAATACCTGCCGTCCGACAAATCCATCATGCCCAGGCGGGACAGACGTTTTTTATACTTTTCAAGAACCGGTATTTTTTCCCCGTTCAAATCCTCTATATACTCGCGGATATCCAAAAGTTTTTTAAGATCTTTTTTCTCGTCCTCTGAAAATTTCGAACTGTACGCGTTTATCGCAAGCCTGTGTATCCGCGCGTCCAATCGATACATGTAAAGCTCGTACGAGTCGCTTATGTTTTCCTGGTCTTCCCCGCTTGCGTCGGCGGCGCTGATTTTGGAATAAATATTCAGCCAAGTAATAAACCTGCTGTCGGGTTGCACGTATGTTTCATCGGAAGCACACGCCTTTGCCATGTCTTTGCATATTTTCTTATAGCCCGCCAAGGCGTCTTTATCGTT
Organism: Rickettsiales bacterium; assembly: GCA_031273075.1. Lineage (GTDB taxonomy): Bacteria > Pseudomonadota > Alphaproteobacteria > Rs-D84 > Rs-D84 > JAISGC01. The sequence goes on along the minus strand of JAISSM010000012.1, from coordinate 11,516 downwards.
TTTGACGTCGTTATATTCCGATATCAAATTTTCAATCTCTTGCGCCGATACTATACGATTATAGTCTGTCATTATCATAATAAATCCCCTTTTACCCGCCCAATTTTAATTTTAACGGGCATCTGCTTTGCGTTTGCTCGTTCCGGCTCAGGTCATGTACGTTTATGTACACTCCCGTCGCCGTCACTTCGTCCGTCCCCTTCGGGGCCGAGACTTCGCAATACGCAGCATCTATCCCGCTAAAATTAAAATTACATACCGCGGACTTTCAAGGTTACTATAAGACAAAAACGTCTATTTGTCAAGTTTTTATAAAAGGGATTAATTTTTTATCGTTGGTGCCCCCAGCAAGAATCGGACTTGCGTCTGGTCCTTACCAAGGACCTGTTCTACCATTATACTATGGGGGCGATATGACGTGCCGATATTATAACTATTGTTTCCGGAATTGCAATAGATTAGTTGGCGGTCATAACAATCTAGACAAGCATTACGAGTCCGGAAAGCATCATCGCAAAGCAAACTATTTTCTTTACGACGGATATCGGCCTCATATCTTCCTTCGCGCCGGACAATCCGATGCGCGAAAGCATCCACGCGAACATCAGCACAAAAAACGGCTGGGTGCCGGAAATCCCCTCGCGCAAGACAAGCGGCATCGCGCCGAGGGCGAAAATACCGGCGAACAACCCTATATTGTTTGCCAAACCATATACGGCGAACGGTTTTATGTTCCGTCTGAACTTTGGAAAATCCCGCCTTGCAATTTCACGGCCGCGCGGCCATATGAAAAATCCCGCGATAAATAAAAACATTATCATCTTGTAATAAAACGCGGTGTTGAACCACCCGACCATTTCAACGGCCGCTTTGTTGACTAGGACCCACGCGGACCACAAAAGCGCGACCAGCATCATAAGCCAAAAACCTTTGTTCAACCGCGGCCTCTTGAAATCGTCCATGCTTACGAATATCGACGAAACCAACACCATAAAAAATCCCGCGACGGCGGCATAGGTCAAAGACTCTTTGAATATCACCGCGCCCGCGAACGGGATCGCCGCAGACCCAAGGTTCCAAAGCGCCTGCGTCACCGACGCGTCGATAAGCCTCAACACATAAAGGTACAGGGCCATAAGCGCCAGGTTCATTGCGACCGCAAGCGCGATCAAACACAGCGGCGTCAATTCCACGGCGGACGGAAGGCCGAATATGAACAACAGCGGAAAGGCGATCAGGTTCGCGACCTGGGCGTAAAACAGCGGCGCGATCAGACCGCGGAAGACATTGTTCATAAGGCGGCTGCACCACACGTCGCAAAACGCGCTCGCCAGCGGCTGGGTAAACATGATCGCGATCGGCCAAAACATACCCCGATTTTATTTCATAGCGCGCGAAATAGCAATCAGAATTTGCCGCGCGTAGACGCGAATTCGCGAAGATAATACAAATCAATATCGGACAGGATCTCCGATATCGCCCAATCGCGCCGGCCGTTCGATATATTAAGCGCGATCGGTTTCGGAAGCGCGTTCGTTCCGCGAAGCATTATATTGGCGCGTGCGGCCGCCTTGTTGTTTTGAATAGAAACGTTCCCCGTTATATCGGCGTGCCTTGCGATCAGCAAAAACGGCTTTGTCGTCCTGAAATCGCCGCCGTTGTATTCTCCGGAAACGCTTAACTCTTTTATCGCGGTCCGGCCGTCCGACAGCATTTTCACGACCGCGCCCTCCACGTCCCTTTTGTCATAACGCGCGGCGTTGTCGTAAAACGCGTCGACGCCGAGGCCGATCAGGAATCCTCCGTCCGCGGACAAATCGATCACTCCGGTCATGTTTTTTCTGATATCGCGGGCGGTAAGGCCGCGGGATTCCAATTCGGCCTCGGCGGTTACGGTCGCGCCCTCTATGTTTACGGGCGCGGTTTCGCCGAACATTCTCGGAATGAAAAATTTATCCAATTTTACCAGAAACTTATACTTCGACTTTTCCTTCGACACGCCGATCAGCATTTTCCCCGCGTCGGCGTCGGCGATCGAAAGATACTGGCCCCCTTCGTCCAGATAATAAGTGACGCCGCGGTACCTCGCGCCGTTCAAAACGACCGCGCCGGCCTTCAGCGCCAATTTAGCCCCGAAGCCGAACGGCGCCAAAATCGGATCGCCGGACAAGTATTGATTGTCCCGGAATTCGGCGAACCATTTCTCATCCAAAATTTTATCCAAATCCAAATCCGCCGCGGCAAGCGTGATCGAATCGCCTATGACGGTCCCGCCAAGCCTCATATCCGCGATTTCGGCGTTCATTTCCGTGATCATGCCCTCGGAAAATTTTCCGACTATCCGAACCGGGACGCGCGGTTTGACAAAGGGAAGAACCGGCTTTCCGGTCAACGACGCAAGCAATTTTCCCGCGTCCTTGTGGCTTAACATAAATCTGTTTTCATCGTCGATTGAAAGCGTCCATTCCGCCGATTGAAAGACCAGGGATATTTTGCCGCCGTCGATTTTGGCGGCTATATTCCCGGAAACGCTTCGCATATCCTTCGGGATCGGAAGTTTTTTCGGAAAATTTTCAAGCGTCGCGTTTTTCTCGACGTACTCCGTGACGACCCGCCCGCCCCCGATCGCCATGACGACGGCTTTGTCCCCGATTTCGAATTCCACGGACCCGTTCTTTTTTCCAATGTATTTTTCGACAAGGCCGGCGATGTCCGCGGCCGCGTTCTTGGACTTGAAAACCATTTGGAATTCATTCCCGAAAACCGCCAGAGTTCCCGTTGCGGACATTTTCTCGTCCGCGAACGACCAACGGCCGCACCCGAAATTTTTATCGTCGCCCGACAAAACGCATCGAAGCGACCGGCCGTCCATTGAAATCGCGACGTCGAGATCGCGCGCGCTTTCGTCCGCTATTTTCCCCGCGGCCGAAACGGACATTTTTTCATTCGACGCGGCAAAGCCCAGAATATCCATGTCCGATTCTCCGGAAACCATTTCAAGCGAAAGTTTTTTCACCCCGTCCATCCGGCGCGAAGGCGTTTTTATATCGCCGTTGATCTACACGTTGAAATCCGATCTGTATAAAAATTCCCCGTTGTCTTTAAGGAAAGACAAATCAAGATCGGCGTTGTCGATTTTCATTCGCACGGACTTGTGAACCCGGACCCCGTCTTTGAACCAAAGCTTCACGCGGCCGGCGAACGACGCCTTTCCATTCGTTCCCTTTATATTCGAAAAGTCGAACTCTCCTTTTTCATTCCAATAAAAATCCATGGAGGCTTTCGTTTTCCCGGAAATTTTCGGATTCGGAAATTCGAACCACTTGTTTATATCCCGCGACTCTATGCTCAGCGTTCCTCTGGCTTCAAGATTGCCCAGGTCGTCGGACGCAAGGTTTCCTTCGACCCGAAGGGCCTCGTTCAAATTCGTAATGACGAAGGCGCCCGCGGCAACGATCAAATCATACTTATGGCTCTCTGTCCGAACGCGCGCGCTTATTTTTTCATCCGTGATCGCGCCGTCGACGACCTCATATTCCCTTCCGCCGTACCGCAGAACCGAATCCGAAATCATGATCTTCCGCCCGAAACGCGGGATCGCCAGGGTTTTGACATCCATTTCAAGACCCTGAACTTTTACGCCGCTTACGATATCCGCGTTCTTCAAATCGAAAATACCAGGCCACGAGACGCGAAAGCGTACGGACGCTATATTTGCGCCTTCGACGCGAACCTTGTCCGCCGCAAGCATGGGATATCCCAAAAGAGAAAGCCTTATGTCGCCGTCTATTTTAACGGGGCGCCCGGCCGCGGTTGAAAGCGCCGATTCCAAATCCGCGCGAAGAGATGAAAGCGGGATCAGCGGCGGAATTATCAGATACGACATCGCAAGAACGGCGAGCGCCGCCGCGCCCGTCCAAAAAATGCGATATTTTTGTTTGGATTTCATCTCTCTTCCGCTTGTATTCGGCATTATATAAACTATAATTCCGATATGCAAAGAAAATTGTTCGATCTATCGGCGCCGTACAAGCCGACCGGCGACCAGCCACAGGCGATCCGCGCCCTCGCGGACGGACTTTTGCGCGGCGAGAGGAATCAGGTCCTCTTGGGCGTCACGGGAAGCGGAAAGACGTTCACCATGGCGAACGTGATCGCAAAGGCGAACCGCCCCGCCCTTATAATGGCGCCGAACAAAATCCTCGCGGCCCAGCTTTACACCGAAATGAAGGGATTTTTTCCGGGCAACCACGTGGAATATTTCGTGTCCTATTACGATTACTACCAGCCGGAGGCGTACGTCCCCGCAACCGACACCTATATAGACAAGGACGCGAGCGTCAACGAACAGCTCGACCGCATGCGGCACAGCGCCACGCGAAGCATGCTTGAAGAAGAGGATACGATCGTGGTCGGATCCGTGTCGGCGATTTACGGACTCGGAAGCCCGGAAGAGTACGGCGAAATGAAAATCATTTTTTGGCCCGGGCAGAACATTACGATTTCGAACGCCGTAAAAAAAATCGCGGAACTTCAATACAAAAGAAACGACATGGATTTCAACAGGGGGGACTTTCGCGTCCGCGGCGACAACCTGGACGTATTCCCAAGCCACGCGACGGACACCGGATACAGGATCTCGTTTTCGGACGATACGGTCGAAAGCATTTTCGAATTCGACGCATTGACCGGCGAGAAAAGGCAAAAACTCAGCCGCGCGGCCGTCTATCCCAACACGCATTACGCCACGCCGATGAAAACGCTTGTGTCCGCGGTCTCGGAGATAAGGGCGGACCTTAAGGAAAGACTGGCCTGGTTCAAGGACAATATGAAACTTGTCGAAGAACAAAGATTGGCGGAGCGCACCAACTTCGACCTCGAGATGATAGAGGCGACCGGGATATGCCGCGGGATAGAAAACTATTCGCGCTATCTCTCGGGGCGTCTTCCGGGCCGGCCGCCTCCGACGCTTATGGAATATCTTCCGAAGAACGCGATCCTGTTCGTGGACGAGTCGCACATCACGGTCCCGCAGATCGGCGCGATGTACGTCGGCGACAGAGCGCGGAAAACGATTTTGTCCGAACACGGATTCAGACTGCCCAGCGCTCTCGACAACAGACCGCTTAAATTCGAGGAATGGGACGCGCTCCGCCCCCAGACGATATTCGTGTCCGCCACGCCGAACGATTGGGAAATCGATCAAAGCGGGGGCGTCGTCGTCGATCAGGTGATCCGCCCGACCGGACTTTTGGATCCTTTGTGCGAAATACGCCCGGCGGAAAACCAGGTCGAGAATCTCGTTTCGGAAATAAGGAAAGTCACCGGCCGCGTATTGGTCACGACCCTCACGAAAAAAACGGCCGAACATCTTACGGACTATCTTCTTGAGGCCGGCGTCAAGGCGAAGTATATGCATTCCGACATCGAAACGCTCGGGCGAATAGACATATTGCGCGAACTAAGACTCGGGAAATTTCAAGTGTTGGTCGGCATAAATCTTTTGCGCGAAGGGCTGGATATTCCGGAGTGCGAACTTGTCATGATCACAGACGCGGACAAACAGGGATTCCTTCGAAGCGCGCGGTCCCTTATACAAACGATCGGGCGCGCGGCAAGAAACGCGGACGGCCGCGTGATCTTGTATGCCGACGAAACGACGGCCGCCATGAACGCGGCCCTGTCCGAAACCGCGCGCAGGCGCGAAAAGCAAACCTTGTGGAACGCGGCCAACGGCATCACGCCGGAATCGATTCAAAAATCCGTGTTCTCGGAATTGACGGACGACGGGCCGGTAAAATCAAATGGGAAAAAGAAATACCTTTACGGCAAGGACGGAATAAAAGACGCGGACGATTTAAGAAAGGAAATCCGGGAACTCACGCGCGCGATGAAACAGGCGGCGCATGATCTGGACTTCGAGAAGGCGGCGAAACTCCGCGACGAAGTCCACGCGCTTGAAAACGATTTGCTTTTGATAGAATGAAGATTGAAGAATTAAGAATGAAGAATGGACGTCGCTTTGCCTGCGCCGCGTGCTTAAAAACTTTCTTAATTATTATTTCTTATTTCTTTCTTCATTCTTAATTCTTCATTCTTCATTAAAAAAATCCCGCCGAAGGCGGGATTTTTATCTTTCGTTTTCCGATTTTTCTTCCGCGGTCACGGTCGCGACCGGCCTTACCATAAGGCGCTTTAATCCGATCTCTTCGCCGGAAATCAAAGAATATCCGTACGTTCCGTCCTCCAATCTTTCAAGCGCGGCGTCCACCTGCCGAAGCGCAGCCATGTCGCGCTCCTGTATCTTTATCCGAAGATCGGCCTCTATCGACAGAGTCGCGGCGTCGCCTTCGTCCATCGCGCCCGCGGCGGAAATGTTGTGACCCAACGGCGGCTCTTCCTCTATTTCCACCACCTCGCGCTCAAGCTCTTGTTTTTGCGCGACAAGCAATTGATAGAAATACGCCTTGTGTTCAAGGCACATGTACTTTTCCGTTTTCTTCGGGATATATTTATCCGGAAGAGACAGGGTCTTGTAATCTTTTTTAACCGTCATGACAGGTCCTTTATCCAATCCGCCAACATCCCCTCGTCCATCAACCCCGTTTGAAGCTTAAGCATTTCCCCGCCCTTGAACGCGACCGTCGCCGGGATGGAGCGGACTCCGCATTCGACCGGCGCCTCCCTGTTCGCGTCGGTGATCTCGAATTTTGCGAATTTGATATCCGGATGATCTTTTTCGGCGGCCTCGAATATCGGCCCGAACGCGCGGCACGGGGCGCACCACTCCGCCCAAAAGTCCACAATGACGACGCCCTCTTTTATAAACTCTTGAAAATTCGAATCCGACAGATGGGTCACGATCTATTCTCCAATATGCTTTTGCTATTGAAACGCGGTTGGACATGCAATATAATACGGATATATTTGATTGTCAAATAAATTTAGGAACGCCCGGATGATATACATGGACGCGGCCGCGAGCGCGCTTAAACCCGAAAGCGTGATAGAAGCCGAAGTCGACTTTTTGTCCAATCATTACGCGAACGCGGGGCGCGGCGTATGCGCGCGCGCGGGGCGGGTCGACGACATGGTCAATGAGACGCGGAAGGCGGTTGCCGATTTCATCGGCGCGAAAGAGAGCGATCAGATCATATGGACGTCCAACGCGACCGACGGGCTTAACCGGATCGCGCGGACGCTTGCCGGCAAGACCGTGATCGTAAGCGACATCGACCATCATTCCGCCCGTCTTCCGTTCGAAAAGCACTGCAAGACCGTCGTCGCGCCCCTGACGGCAAATCTTGATTACGACTGGGATAAAATAAAGAACATCAAGGCGGACGCGATCGTCATAACGGCCATGTCGAACGTCATGGGGACAAAACAAAAAATTCCAAACCCGGGGCTTATCACCATCGTCGACGCAAGCCAATACATAGTTTATGAAAAAGTCGACGTCGCCCGGGACAATATAGACTATCTGGTTTTCTCGGGACATAAAATCGGCGCGGACACCGGACTCGGCGTTCTGTATCAGAAAAATCCGGCCGAGCCCGTGAACTTCGGCGGCGGGATGCACAACGCCGCGGGCGCGGCCAAGTTCGAGGCCGGCACCCTGCCCCTTACGCAGATCGCGGGGCTTCGCGCGGCGATAAAAGAATTGACGGCCAATTACGACAAGTCCGCGGCGCTTATTAAAAAGCTGCGCGCGGGATTGGAAAAAAATCCGCGCTTGAAATTCATAAGCCCGGACGACTCGCACCTCTTGTCATTCACGGTGGACGGGATGCATCATTTGGATTTCGGAACGATCATGGGCGCGCGCGGCGCGTGCATCCGCGTCGGGAACATGTGCGCGTCGTGGATCCATAATCTTTTGAAAATTCCGGGGTCGTGCCGCATAAGTCCGGGGCCGTGGAACACGGAAGAGGAAGTTTCGAAGGCCGTCGAAATAATAAACGATATAACGGATGAAAGATAAAATCATCGACGCTTTGAAAACCGTCATGGATCCGGAAGTTCCGGTAAACATTTGGGACCTGGGGCTGGTGTACGGTATAGCACTGGAAAAAGTCACATCGGACGCGTCGAATATCACATGGCGCGTTTCGCTGGATATAACTATGACTTCGCCGACATGTCCCATGGCCGAGGACATTATGGATTCCGCGCGCGCCAAGATAATGGAAATCCCAAAGGTCGAAGACGTAGAAATAAATCTGGTTTGGGAACCGGCGTGGGACATATCAAAAATGTCCGAAGCCGCGAAGGTGGAGCTGGACCTTGTGGGGACGGGGTGGTAGGCAGTTAACAATTAACAATGAACAATTAACAATGGGTTTTGAAGAGATAAAATCTTTATTGACCGGGATTGATGATCCGGCGATTAAGTTGGAAGTGCTTATGGATATTGGGAAGACTTTGCCGCCCATACCGGCCGGGGAAACGGGGATCGAAATCAAAGGCTGCGCAAGCAGGGTCGAGATTTTTCGGGACAAATTCGGGAAATTTTACGGCGCCGCCGATTCCGCTTTGGTTCGCGGCATCGTCGCGGTTTTGCTTTCGATCGCAGAAGAGCGTTCGGATTTTTCCGAATTCGGGAAACTCAATCTCAACCTCGGCGCGGCGCGTCTTACCGGAACCGCGTCCATGATTGAATATCTTAAAACATTGTGATAGAATCAAACCATGCGAAGCGACGACGATTTTTTTTCATTTGCGATCCGATTTTTTCTGATCACCGCGCTTTCGGTCGCGGTGTTTCACGCGATGTTCGACACGGACGACAAAAAACTTAAAGAGAAAAGCAAAGAGGTCGTTCTGCTCGAACAGGATCTGGCGAACGCGACGGTCGGCCTCGCCGCAATGGCCCAGCCGGAAAAACTTCGCGCGGCGGCCGTCCGGATTTTCCCAACATACAAAACCATAGGGACGGGGCGCGCGATCACAACGGGCGATTTGAAATAATGGCATCGCTTGGCGTCGATATTTTGGGGGATTTAAGGACGGGCAAACGAAGCCCGGGCCTTCGCCAGATTTTCGTTCCCGCAATCGTTTTCCCGGTGTTCGCGGTCCTGGGGCTTTACACCCTGCACCTCGGGCTTGTCGGCGGGGGAAGAAACCGCGCCGTCGCCCTTGCGGCGGCGAAGACGGACCGCGCGGATATCGTCGATAGGAACGGCGAGATCCTTGCGAAAAACACCTATTCGTTCGATCTGGTCATGAACGCGCGGCAGGTATCCGACCCCGACAAGGCGGCCGCATTCGCGCACTCCATGTTCCCGGAGATATCGGTTTCGGAGGTTTTGGAAAAAATCGAAACCGGCAAAGGGCGCATAGAGCTTAAAAAAAACATCGGACGCGACACGGCGGACATTATCCGCATGGAAAAAATAAAGGGCATCTCAGTCGTTCAAAAACAAGTCCGCGAATATCCGAAACACAACCTTGCGTCGCACATCGTCGGGTTCGTGAACAAGGACGGCGACGGGATCGAGGGTATGGAACTTATCGCGGATGAAAAACTGAAAAGCGTCAAAGAACCGCTCGCCCTTTCGGTCGACGCGAGGATCCAATCCATCATGCGGGATCATCTTAACATCGCCATGAAAGAATACCGGGCGAAGGCCGCGATGGGAATCCTTATGAACGCGCGGACGGGCGAGGTGCTCGCCGCCGTGAACCTTCCCGATTTCGATCCGGAAAACATTTCGGCCTATCCGATCGAGGCGCGCGATTTCGGCCTTCTCCGCCATAATTTCGAAATGGGAAGCATTTTCAAGATCTTCAACACCGCCCTTGCCTTGTCCCACGGCATCCCCCTTTCCAAAACATTCAACGTCGCCGATCCCTTTTACGTCTCCGGCCGCGCCATATCGGAGGCCCGCGGATTCAAGCCGCCCGCAAAAAATCTGAACGTGGAGCAGATCATGCAATACTCAAGCAACCGCGGGTCCGCGCAAATGGCCCTGTCCCTTCCCGAGGCGGCCCAGTCGGAATTTTTCCGGGAACTTTATTTCGACCGGCCCATCGACACGAATTTCGGCCGGACCGCGCGGCCTCTGTTTCCGCAAAGCAAAACCGCGACCGACCGAAGCAGGTGGGCGTTCGGGCACGGCGTCGCCGTCACGCCGCTTCACGCGTTTCTGGCCGCGAACGCCATCGCGAACGACGGCAAATACATAATGCCCACGATTTACAAAAGGGACTTCGTGCCCGCCACGCGCCAGATCGCCTCCAAGGAAGTTTCCGAACAGCTTCGCGTCATCATGCTTAAAGTCATGGACGTTTCCGGACGGGCGGCCGCGATACAGGTGCACGGCATAAACATCGGCGGAAAGACGTCCACCGCGCAAAAACCGATCGGCGGAAAATACAGCGACGATAAAAACATAACCGCGTTCTTCGCCGCGTTCCCAATAGAGGCGCCGAAGTGGTCCATGCTGATATTATTGGACGAGCCGGAAAGCGTTCCCAGGACCGCCGCCTATAACGCCGTTCCCGTGTCCGGAAAAATCATAGACGCGGTAATCCCGCTGTTGTAGAGCGTATATTTCATGTGAAATAGGGCCTATGCATTTTCGCATCCATATGCCGCATGGATGCGGGATATCCAGGTATAAATGCAGTTAACAATTAACAATGAACCACCCTTCGCCAAGGCTTCGGGTGGCAGGCAATTAACAATGATTGTCGCGGGGCGTTGCCCCGCGTGCTTTATGGGACCCTATTCCTGCCTTCGCGGGAATGACAAAAAACAACGAAGTTGTTTTTTGTGAACCACCCCGGCCCTTCGGGCCACCCCTCCGATGGAGGGGAACTTTGGCTCTGCAGGGGGAGACTTTTTACCAATCTATCGGGGTTTGGTTGTGGCTTATCAGGTATTCGTTCGTTTTGGAAAAATGCCGGTTGCCGAAAAATCCCCTCGATGCTGACAGCGGCGACGGGTGCGCCGATTTCAAAATCAGATTTTCATCCGCGTTTATGAACGCGCATTTTTGCTGAGCATAACTTCCCCACAAAATATACGCCAGCCCTTTCTTCGCGGACAAAGTTTTTATCACCGCGTCCGTAAACTTCTCCCATCCCTTGTTCGCGTGCGACGCCGCGGCGAACGCCCGAACCGTCAATGTGCTGTTCAAAAGCAGCACCCCCTGTTTCGCCCATTCGGTCAAGTCCCCCCTCGTTTTCGACGGGCGCCCCAAGTCGCTTTCCATCTCTTTATATATATTGATCAAACTCGGCGGCGGCATGGTATTTTCCGGGACCGAAAAACAAAGTCCGTGCGCCTGGCCCGGATTATGGTACGGGTCCTGGCCCACGATAACGACCTTGGTTTTTTCCAGCGGGCAAAGATCAAACGCGGCGAATATGTCTTTCGGCGACGGATATATTTTCTGTCCGGACATATATTCCGCCCTGACGAAATCCGTCAACGTCTTAAAATACGGCTTGTCCCATTCATCCGCCAGCGCGCTTTTCCAAGAGTCTTCGATTTTTACGTTCATTTGCTT
>JAISSM010000060.1 GCA_031273075.1 Rickettsiales bacterium | reverse complement strand
TGCCGCAAAACCGTCACCTGCGCCGATCTTAAAACCGCATGGAACAATGATACTACCCAGTTAACGGCAGCTTACCCTGACGGTTACGGTTATGGCGCCGGATACGAGAATGTCCCGTGGACAATATCAATCACCAGCTCTCCATCCGGGACTATGAGCGGTATAGCAAAATGTACCGGTACAAGCGGAACTGCCGGGCAAGCGTACACCGACGCCACGTCGGGCGCCCCATCGAACGGCGGGCAGTACTGCTGGTGTAAGTTGACAGGTATGACCAGTGCAACCAATGCTTGTTACGGGGGCGCTGGCGCGCCTTGGGCGTCCGTCGGCAACTACTACAACGTCTCGGCGTCCTACTGTCAATCGGACTGCGCGCTCAACTGCGCCTACTGCGCTCTGGATGGCACGTACATCAATTGTCGCCGTTCCGTGCTGCTCCAAGGAGTTCCATAAATAAAAGGGCACATGATATGAAAAAACTTTTAGTGACATTGTTAATTGTTAATTGTTCACTGTTAATTGCCCCGTCGCATGCCGCATCCCCGTGCGCTTGGGTGACCTCTCACCCTTGGAAAAGCAATACCAATATAACCAGTAACAGCAGTTATACATGCAACCCTACATGCAACACAGCCTCAAGCAGTGCCGATGCCACTTGGACCGTAACAATAACAAACGGACTTGGCAGAACTGGGAGTATAAGCGGTCAATCGAGATGTTCAGCAAATGGTACGACAAACCCACCCATGGCCGACACTTCCAGCAACGGAGAATATTGTTGGTGCAGAGCCACAAGCATAGTTGATAGTACTAATAATCAAATCTGTCCTGCAGACAGTAATGGCGCGCTCTGGGTGTTCGGCAACTACTACTACTCCGCGGACAGCTGTCGGCAGGATTGCGCGTACTTCTGCGCGAACAGCTGCGTTCGGAGCGGCGCGGGCAACGTCTGTCCCCGTTCCGCGCTTCTTACGCTCACCTATCTGACCTGTCCGAGCGGATCAAGTTTGGTCAATGACGACGATTATGTTGTGACATGCGACAACAATTGTCCATCCGGATATGTAAAAGCAAATGACGAATTTTTGATTGTCGGATTTGAAGTAACAGGATGCGACGACCCTAAAGGAACGCTCGACACTATGACCTGCACGGTACCGTAACTTACAATTTCCCGATCTTGGCCGCGACGTCAAGCATGCGGTTCGAGAATCCCCATTCATTATCATACCACGCCGCGATATGAATAAGATTTTCTCCGACGACTTTCGTCATTGTCGCGTCATATACCGCGCTGTGCCCGTCGTGGATAAAGTCCGCCGAAACAAGCGGCAGATCGCTGTATCCCAATATGCCTTTCAACTTTCCGGCCGAGGCCGTTTTCATCGCCTTGTCGATCGCGGCCGCATCGGCTTTTTTCTTCACTTCGACGACCAGCTCCGTGATCGACACGTCCGGCGTCGGAACGCGGATCGCGGTCCCGTTCAATTTGCCGTTAAGCTTCGGCAACACCAAACCTATGGCCTTTGCCGCGCCGGTCGACGACGGGATTATTGAAAGCGCGGCCGCACGCGCGCGCCGAAAATCATTGTGATTTTTATCCAGCAACTGCTGATCGCCTGTGTACGAATGAACCGTCGTCATCCAGCCCTTGACAATCCCGAACGCGTCGTCGACGACCTTTGCGATCGGCGCCAGACAATTTGTAGTGCACGATCCGTTGGAAATTATCCTGTGGCTTTTTTTAAGAACATTGTCGTTGACGCCGTAAACGATTGTCGCGTCCGCGCCGTCGGAAGGGGCGGACACAAGAACGCGCTTTGCGCCCGCATCCAAATGAACGCGCGCTTTTTCGGCCGACGCGAACAGCCCGGTGCATTCCATGACTATGTCTATGTCCATTTTTTTCCACGGAAGTTTTGTCGGATCCTTTTCGGACAAAACTTTTATCTTATGACGCCCGACGATAATATGACCGCCGGATTCTTTCGCCTCGACGCCAAGCGCCCCGTGCACCGAATCGCGGGCCAAAAGAAACGCGGATTGATCGGCCGGCATAAGATCGTTCACCGCGACGAATTCGATATCGTCGCGCTTTGATTCGATCGCGGCGCGGAGAACCAATCGCCCTATCCGCCCGAATCCGTTGATGGCAACCCGTATTTTTCTTTTCATCGGCATGATTATATTCCTATCTTTTCTTTTTGACTATCGCATTTTTACATTTTATAATGCAAAAAACAATGGAAAAGAGAGCTTTCGTTGTTGCGGGCCCAACCGCATCCGGCAAATCGGACTTCGCGCACAAAATCGCCAAAGCCCTAAACGGAACTGTCATCAACGTGGATTCGGTCCAAATATACAAGGGAATTGAAACCTTGTCGGCAAGCCCTTTGGCCGGACTTTCGAATATCGACCCGGACAATTGCGCGGTCGACGGCGTTCCGCACAAGCTGTTTTCGATAAGAGAGCTTTGGGATCAGATAACCGTGACGGATTATCTGAAACTCGCGCACGAGGAGTACGAGCGCGCCGAAGTCCCGGTGTTCGTCGGCGGAAGCGGATATTACATAGGCGCGATCGTGAACGGCATGTCTCCGATCCCGGAAGTATCGGACGAGAACCGGGAAAGGGCGCGCAAAATGGTTATGGAAACGCCGGACGCGGCGAAGGCCCTGCTCGCCTTCGAATTCACGGACCCGCAGAGAATGATGCGCGCGCTGGAAGTCTTTCTGGAAACCGGCCGGCCCATTTCGGAATGGCAGCAGCTGCCGCGGCGCGGCGCGATCGCGCCGACCCCGGTAAAGATCCTTATAATGCCGCACCGGGACGTCCTGGCCCCGAGGATAAGAGAGCGGCTTCGCGCCATGATAAGGAACGGCGCCATAAACGAAGTCAGAAAATACGTGACGCTTACCGACCGCGCGATAGGCATAGACGAATTGTCGCGGGTGATAAGGGGGGAGGCCCAGTTGGAGGAATCGCTGGAAAACCTGGCCGTTCGAACGGAACAGTACGCGAAACGGCAAAGAACGTGGTTCAGGAACCAGTTCGACCCGGACATGTCGATATACAGGATTCCGACGGAAAAGGATTTGGAAAATGTTTTGCAAGGGCGATATAGTAAAGGTGTTGATCCCGAATGTGACCAATGAGGGATACGACTATCGGGCGACTGAAAATACGGACGTCGGGGATTTTGTCGACGTCACGGTCGTGAATAAAAAATTCACGGGATTGGTTATAGGCAAAGGCGCAGGCGGCATAGCGCCGGAAAAAATAAAGCCCGTTTTGACCCGGCGCGGCAAAGGCGTTCCGAAGGCGACCGTGGAATGGCTTTGCAAAATGTCCGAATGGACGATGATGCCGATGGGCGCGGCGCTTAAATTGATGACGGGCGCGGCCGACTTCTCAAAATCATATCGCATGTCGCATATCGAATATCGCAACACCGATAGTATAGTGCTTAACGACGAGCAAAAGACAGCGGCCCAAAGCATAAACCTTTCGGGATTCGGCGTCCACCTTCTGGACGGGGTAACCGGATCCGGAAAAACCCAGGTGTATTTCGACGCGGCGTGGCGAACCATGACGGACGGGAAATCGGTCCTTATCATGATGCCGGAAATCGCCCTGACCGCGCAGTTCATGACAAAGTTTGCCGAACGCTTCGGCGCGCCGCCGACGATATGGCACAGCAATCTTACGCCGGCGAAAAGACGCGACGTGTGGCACGGCGTTCTGGACGGCGAAATAAAATTGGTGGTCGGGACGCGGTCGGCGCTGTTTCTTCCGTATCAGGACTTGGGGCTTATCGTCGTGGATGAAGAGCACGACATGTCGTATAAGCAGGAGGAAATGGGAAACTATCACGCGCGCGACATGGCGATACTTCTTGCGAAGATATCGAATTTTCCGATCATACTAGCGTCCGCCACGCCGTCGTTCGAAACGATAAGGAACGTCGACATCGGCAAATACAAATCATCCAAATTGACATCAAGGTTCGGCGGCGCTATGATTCCGAACATAGAAATCGCGGATCAAAGGAAAAAATAATCCCCCGATGCTGACGTTGAAAACCCTTATCTTTGACGGAATGACTCCGACGCCGGTGGACGTTCAGGTCCAGCTTACGCCGGGATTGACGGACAAGGACCCGTTCTCGATAGTGGGCTTGGTCGACAAGGCGGTCAATGAGTCCAAAGAGCGCATAAAGAACGCGATATTTTCGCTTAACATGTCGCTGCCGCGGCAAAAAATCACGGTGAACCTCGCGCCGTCGGACATAGAAAAATCCGGGTCGGCCTTCGACCTTCCGATTTTGTGCGGGATTTTGACCGCGCTTGACATCCTTCCGAAAGAGGAATTGGAAAAATATATTATAATGGGAGAAGTCGGACTCGACGGCACCGTCCGAAAAACCGCGTCGGTCCTGCCGGCAAGCGTGTACGCCATGTCGAAAAATCTGGGCGTGATATGCCCCGAAGAAAACGGAACGGAAGCGCGATGGGCGGGAACGAAGAATATCCTCGCGCCCAATCACATATTGTCGTTGATAAACCATTTCAAGGGAACGCAAATCATCCCGATTCCGAAACTGATCCGGACGAACGAAACGTCGCACGCGCCGGACTTTGCGGACGTGCGCGGCCAGGCCGCGGCGAAACGGGCGCTTGAGATCGCGGCGGCGGGCGGACACGCGGTCCTGATGGTCGGACCGCCGGGAACCGGCAAAACGATGCTGGCGTCCAGAATGCCCGGAATACTGCCGGACATGACGGCAACCGAGATTTTGGAAACGTCTATGATCTATTCAATCGCCGGAAAATTGGAAAATCGGGGATTGATCACGTCAAGGCCGTTTCGCCCCGTGCATCATTCGGCAAGCAATATCGCCTTGGCCGGCGGCGGCGCGAAAGCGTCGCCCGGCGAAATATCCCTTGCGCACAACGGGGTCTTGTTTTTGGACGAATTGCCGGAGTTCGGCCGGCAGACGCTTGAAATATTGCGCCAGCCTATGGAATCGAAACAAATACTTGTCTCGCGCGCAAGAAGAACCGCGTCGTACCCGGCGAACTTTCAATTCATCGCGGCTATGAATCCGTGCCCGTGCGGGCACCTTAAAAATCCGAAACTCGCGTGCTCGAAAGCGCCCAGGTGCGCGGAAGCGTATCAAAATAAAATCAGCGGGCCTCTTTTGGACAGAATAGATTTGCATGTGGAAGTGGATGCGGTGAACCCGTGGGAAATGGCGGAACAAACCCGGGCGGAGGAAAGCGCGACGATTCGCGCGCGCGTGGCAAAGGCGAGGGAGCGTCAGCTTGGGCGAAGCATGCGCCTTTTCGGGAAAGAAATACTTAATGCGAATTTGGACGGGAAAAACCTTGACGCGGTCGTCAGATTGTATGAAAAACCTTTGGCTTTATTGAACGAAGCGGCCGAAAAAATGGGACTCTCCGCGCGCGGATATAACAGAATCAAACGCCTTGCGCGAACGATCGCGGACCTTAAGGGCGCGGATGCGATTACGGAAACAGACGTGGCGGAGGCTTTGTCCTATCGTCCGACCACCCGCGGCAAATTCTAAATTTTAATTTATTAATTCGCAGTGCAGGCGCCGTATGTGAATGTTCCCTTTGTATCCGAACCACTGCCCGATATTGTAAGGGAAGGAGTGGTCGTTTCTACATAACCATCGCTGCACGATGTACCATCCACGACGTCCGTTTCACGCATTTTGCCATCCGGCGCAACCATTTTCAACTATCCGATTTTCTAGGACACTTGACTCCTTTCCGCATCTCATAAGAAGAAGAATTATCACATGATGTTAATCTTTGCTTTTATCTAAAAAAATATCTTATAATACTATAGTTCGATAATAAGGATACAAATATGACCAAGTCTAATGCAGAGAAAGATATAAATAAAGTCCTCAAACTTATAAATGAGAAAAAATTTTCAGAGGGACTATCTTTATTGGATGAAATTATGGCCAAACAGCCCGATGAGGCAACTATGAGCTATGCTAATTATCTAAAAGGATATATTTATTATACTTATGCAAATAATGACAGAAATCCGAAAACTGCGAAACAATATTTTCTAAAATCTATTGAATCAACCGCCCCTACAGAAAGGGCCTTTCAATATATGGCTGATTTGGAAGATGATAAAAATGTCGTTAACAATTGTTTACAGTTAGGATTGAAGTATTATCCAAACAGCCCTATTATATACAAGCAATTGTTAATTCAATCTAAATCTAATTATGACAAAGAAAAATATATTTCAGATATTATAGAAAAAAACATTAAGGATTTTGAGGTTATGGCTGAAGTGATAGAATATTTTATATCACAAAACAATTGGGAGTCTACCGGGCCCTTTATTCAATCAATCTTAGACACGGAAGATTTAGATGCTGACAATAAAATTTTCTTTGAGTTATTAAAAGGGTTATTTTTGGCCAACAAGGATGATACTAGCGATTTACAAGAAGCCGGAAAGATATTAAATGAAGTAAAATTAAAAGACATTAAAAACAATCTCAACTATGCGCCATATATAGGCTTACTTCTAATCTATATAAAGCAAAATAATACAAAAGAATTAAATAACTTATTTGATAATATACCAACCTCAAAAATAACATTCGCGGATTTTGAGCCTTGCCCTTGGAGTCCGATATGGCCTAATTTGGAAAAGTTATATCTTAATGTTTTTTGCCAGTTATCAAAATTATATAAAAAAGATGCCAAAAGAAGGGAAAAAAATGAAATTCTGAAGATAATTTATATGTACTCCCCAAAATACAGCGGGTTTGATAACAGATGCGATAAAAAAGATATTGGTTATCTGAAACGTTATCTATCTAAAAATCCATATAACAATAAAATATTGTATTACATAATTATTAATACTCAAATTAACTATAATTTATATTTAGATGCTTTTTGTTCTTATATGGACATGGTATCCTATGGAGTTCCAGAAGATTTAGATTATCCGCTTTTAATTGATGATGCCATTTTTAAAAGTTCCGACAATGAATTTGGTCAAATATATAATGCTATTATCAAAAAGCTAAAAGATGAATCCTTGTTTAATACAGAATTTTTTGTTTCAGATGCTTTTGACTCAATTATAGATAAAATATGGGGTGAAGATGGGGAATATAAGTATGAAAAAATTGCCGAACTGGCAAACTTTTCTTCTCTCAGCGTCTTGAAAAAATCAAACAAAATGTTTGAAATTGCATTTGCCTATGGGGGAACGGATAAATCGAAAGCAGAAACGTTTTATAAAGAAATACTTAAAACACAGCCAAATAATTCCGCTGTATTAAATAATCTTGGCGTAATATATGAAAACAAGGGAGAAGAAAGCTTAGCCTATGAATATTATCTAATGGCATATAAAAATGACCCTAATGACACCATAGCAAAAAATAACATTACAAATGTAAGAAAATATATTAGGGATACTAAAGAAGAGAAAATAAAATCATTCGCGAAGAATATAAATTTAATTTATCTGGAAGTAATGGGGTATAACCAAGATTTAGAAGATAGACTTATAAATATTAAAGATATAGGATTACGCAAAATAATATCCAGGGATATTCAAGAATGTGTAATTTGTATAGTATCTCATCAGAATAAAGCCGGAATGATTTTGTGTGGCAGCATTCTAGAAACTGTATTAACCGCCCTTTTGATGGATAAAAATATAGAAAAATACACGCTGTACAAGTCGACTAAGAATGAGTCAGAAAAATCTATAAAAAATATGACTCTAAATGAATTGCTTTATGTGGCTAATGATATTTCAATTTTATCTAAAGATAAATTGCAATTAAGCCATTTTATAAAAGACTATAGAAACGCGATTCATCCTATTACAGAATTAAAGAATGAGATTGATTTTTCTGATAACAACGCATCAATAGCCTGGACTATATTGAAAGATATTTTAATTGATATACTAAAATAGTCACAAAAAAAAGGGGGGGTGAAAATGCCGCGAGCCAAGAGAAAGTTGATCCCAGGGCAATTAAATATTCCGAATAAAAAACCGAGTCAAAATACTATTGTTCCATTTCCCCGTGGTAAACTTTATGCGGAATCCTAGGATTTATCATTCGTTGCAACATTTCCAGTGGTATAGCCGGGCTGGGGCCGTCTTGTGCGACATTTTTAGTTCTTGATGGGGATTAATTCGCAGTGCAGGTGCCGTATGTGAATGTTCCCTTTGTATCCGAACCACTGCCCGATATTGTAAGGGAAGGAGTGGTCGTTTCTACATAACCCGCCCCGCATGACGCATTGTCTGCAACAGTTTTATAATCGGCATTCGAACTGCACGTCCCACTTATTGGACAGGTCACGGCAGATGCGGTGGGTGTAGGCGGTGTATTATCGGGGAAATTGAAGAAATTGGAACGGATACACGAAAAAGTAAAATTAGTCATGAAGCAAGTGCCTGGGCACATATACGCGCAATTCAAAACACAGGTTTCATTAGGGGCGGCAGCGGAGGGAGAGATGCGGACGAAGGATATCCATGGCGCGCCATTACTATCTGCATCACAGGTTTTACCATTCGTGGCATTAGTTACGCTTGTAAGCCGACACCAGCAAAAAGCCCCGTTGCTACTGCTAACGGGCGGGCTCGTTGTACCATTTACGGCACATCTTGCTTGTCCGCTTACTGTACCAGATGGAGCACTTGTTACTGTCACGGTCCATGTAGCATCCGCCCCCGTTCCGGATGATGTAGAAGTGCCGCTTAATGCATCAGTATTCTTCCATGCGGACGGCACGCACCCATCTTCTTTTTTGCACAACTTTACGGCATGTAAATCAAATACGCAGAATACCGCCATTACAATCAAAATCAAAACTTTTTTCATAACATCCCCCTGTGCAAATTAAAAAAACCGCCAAGGAATTGGCGGTCGGGGAGTTAAAACAATCATATTATCTAATGACCCCGCCGGTCTTCGATATATAACCGGCGGCTCCCCGACCAAGTCGGAGAGTTATGACAAAAAATAAAGGACGCCCCGCGTCCGTATTTTCGTCAAGCGGATACGGCGCAATTTCTTGCGTCGAGATAATACAGGCTGTTTTAAGGCCCCGAAGCCACATCCCTGTGGATTCACCGTCCATTATACAGAAAGCAAAAACGTAAAACAAGCGCAAATTCCGACTTCGTTCTTGCCCCGAAATATGATATAATAACTGGTATGAAAAGACTTGTCGTTATATTGGCGGCGCTTATATCGACGTCCGCGAACGCGAATTGGGAGCGCGGGCGTCCGTCCGACGACGGCGCGCGCATGACTGTGTCGGTCCGGGCCGGATTGGCGAAGCCGACCGCGAAAATGAAGAACGACCTTGGAAGCGTGGTTGTGGATTATTGGGAAACGCCGGACGCCATATACCCAAATTACAGCCTTTGTATCGGCGATCCGGATAATCCGGCCGACTGCACTCATTGGGGCAATGTCGATTTGGGCCAAGATCTGTCGATTGCGGGAAAATATGATTCCATATCTTTCGCCGGCGGCGTTTCGGTCGGATTCGTTTTCGGCGGAAGCCCGAACATAAGGGCGGAGGCGGACTGGCTTCGCATAACTGAATCGACGTTTTCCGCGGATCCGTTACTTAAAGGCGTAGTTGCCGGCAATGATGGCGACGCGGCGATGCAATATGCGCTTTCGGCGCGCGCGACCGTCTCGACGGATATTATATCGGCGATGATCTATTACGATATATTCGAAGGGGCGTCGAAGCCGATGGGCGTGGCCGTTCCATACATAGGGTTCGGGATCGGGTACGCGTCGTCAAGCGTGAAATTGGATTTGACGGATACGTATTACGATACGGCCGGACAGTTGTCGTTCGACATATTCCGCGCGGGAACGGTGGACTTTTACGCGTCGGAATCGACCGTGAATAATTTCTCCGCGTCGGCGGCGCTGGGCGTGTCTTACGGAATTCAGGAAGGGATCTTTTTCGATGTTGGCGCGCGGGCGACTTATGTCCCGATGATAACGTGGGCTGTAAACAATCTTTCTGATACGGATGCTGAGACGCATAAAGAACGGGCGATCTTCTCCGCCGAGAACGTGATATTTATAAACGTATACGCCGGCCTTAGGTTTGAGTTTTAATAACTGTTAAGTATTTCCACCAATTCGCATAAATCATCCGGCAAAGGCGCGCGGAATTTCATCGGAACGCCCGTCACGGGATGATCCAATTCCAACGACTCTGCATGCAGGCATTGTCCGACGTGACTCCGAAGAAAATCCAACAGCGGCCCCGGCTTGATTTTGCCCTCTTTTCCCTTTCCATACAAAGGATCGGTCAGAACGCCGAACCCATGCGCGGACAAATGAACGCGTATCTGATGCGTACGGCCCGTCCACAGAGTACAGCGAAGTTCCGACACATTCGCGCGCGTCCACGCGTTTATAACGTCCGCGGAAGTTTTGGCCGCGCGCCCGCCGACCTTTACCATGCTCATCTTTTGGCGATTCCGCGTGTTCCGCGAAATATTGCCCTCGATATCGGCGCTTGTCCAAGTCGGCACGCCATGAACAAAAGCGATATATTTCCGGATAAGTTTATGCGCGGAAAAAACCTTTACCAATTGCGCGAACGCCTTGTCGGTTTTCGCCAATATGACGACACCGCTTGTGTCTTTGTCTATGCGATGCACGACGCCCGGACGAACCGATCCGCCAAGCGGCGACAGATTGCACCATTGCGACAACTCCTGAACCAAAGTCCCACTGGCGTTCCCGGCCGCGGGATACATCACCATTCCGCGCGGTTTGTTCACAACGATAATGTCGTCGTCTTCATAAATTATTGGAATATTTATTTTGCGCTTCTTCCGAACAACGGTGGCGACCGGACTTTCTTGTTCCGGAATCATGACCTCGACAACGTCCCCGTCGCGAAGCCTGTGCGCGTTGTCGAAATTTTTTTCCATCCGCTGGATTCGGGCGCGCGAAAAATCCGGCATCTTTTCCGCAAGGAACTTGTCGACGCGAACGTTGGCCTTGCCCGGCTTTTCAACATCGTCCATGGAAAAGGGAAACTTAATCTTTTGCAAAATCGGCCCAACTCTCTTTTTTGCAACCGCCCAGATCCACCGACAAATCCTTTTCAATATTGCATGTCAGCATCCCGACCGTGCGTCCCTCGGTTGCGCCTTTTTTGGCGGGACGATATGCCAATTTGACTTCTTTCGGACGCCGGACGCACAGAACGCGCATCTCCGCGGAACTATCCTTCGCGCTCACCCACGCGTAAACGTACGTCCCGGCGCCAAAGCATGGAAATTCGTTAAGATAATACATCTCCCATCCATCGCCCGCCGCCTTGGTATTTTTGAAACCGATCCTGTATTCGACCGTATTCAACCCGGTCACGCTTTCCCAATCGACATTGTTGCCCGGAATCGCTATATAGGCCGGCGCCGCGAATCCCGCGCTCATAAGGCATATCCCGGCAACTAAACTGCAAAATATTTTTTTCATTATTGTTCTCCTGCGAATTGAACCGATATCCTTTTGGCGTCAAGGATTTTGGCCCCTATCTTTTTCACGAATCCGACGTCGGACTTCGGTTCTATAAGCCCGCTTGGGGGAAGTTCCACCACCGTCTGCAAAACGTTCCCAAGGTCGTCCTTGAAAACGAACCTCAAATCCGGAACCGAATAAGTGCGGTCGGAAAAGTTTCTTATGTTTCCGCGAACTATATATCCGGCGGCCGTGTATTGAACGTCGGATATGGTGACGGATAAAAGTTCGGCCTTCTGCTTTGCGTCGAAAACGCGGAACGCGACCGCGGCGAAAATAAATGCGGAAAGGAAAAGGAGAATGACGATGGCAAGCTTTCCCGCTCCGGATTTTTTCCGAACGCGAACGGCGCGCCCGCAGACGGGACATTTTCCGATTTGTCCGCGAACCCGAAACACTGTCTTGCAAAATGCGCAAACTACCTTCATACGGAGATTCTATCCGTTATTTTCGGATTTTCAACTATAAACTGGTGTACTTCGCTTCGACCGCCTGACGAACTCGCTCGAGGGCGCGGAGAAAATCGGACGCGGTCGCGTTGCTGTTTTGGATGACGGCCCCCATTATGCGCTCGGTCTCCGTAGTGCCGACGCGGTCGGCCGCGTACGCGCTTCGAACGATTTTATGCAAACCGGTAAGCTGCAAATCGTTAAGGGCGGCATCGCCGGCATTCGCGTCCCAATAATAGGCGGGATCGGCGCTGTCCTCTATGCGGCTTTCTATGACAAGTTTCGGCGTGATCGATCCGGAGAATCCGACGACGGCTTCGATCGCCCTTATATGCCCGCGCGCCATATCGAGGGATCCGGTTATGGAAATGGAAGTCGGCGTCGATCCGTCGCTTGATATCGAAAAACCGGACAGATACAAATTGTCCGCAACAAGATTTTCCGCAGAAACGCTTCTGAATTGGGACTTGGACGCTATGCTTATGTCGCGCGCGAAAACCGACCGCCCGTCGGACGATATGGAACCGGTGACCAGCGCGTCGGAAAACACATCCAAAGGCAAAGACCAATCGAGGCGCCTGGAAACCGTCATCTTCGACGCGTCGACGGCGTCCGCGGTCAAAACGTCGAGAAACCGCGCGGCGCCTGAATCCATATTCCTGACACCTTTTACGTCGTGCCCGGCGAAATCAAGATCGCTTTGCATGGTGGCGTCCGTCTGATTGTCCGACGGAAGGCGGTGCAAATAATCCCCGCCGCTTTTGAACGGCCGCGTCTGGGCTATGACGGAGTTCGACCCGCCCGGGCGAACAGCCCCGCCGATCTTGGACGCGCTGGTCCGCCAAGTTCCGAACGAACCGTAAAGCATTTGGCCGTCGACAAACCCGCCCGCGTTTCCGCCTATCATGGAAATCTGCCGGGTGCGAAGCGGCGAAAGCGCGGCGGAATCGAAAATGACGATTCCCTGCACGAACGCGCGCCCGCCCGAATCTTTGGACTTTACGATTCGAAGTTGGATTTTCTCGTCCTTGAATTCATTGGCGTCGACGCCGGGAAGGTCCGACATCCGAACGCGGACGACGTTCGCGGAAACCGGCCGAAGAAGTTCCTGCTTTCTGTCCGCGATATATCTTTCAAGCGCGCTTTGAACGATTTTTATCTTTCCGCCGATGCGCGCGTTCTCGGCCCGAACCTTTTGCGATTTCGCGAAGTCATACGCGAACGGAAGAACGCCCATGAACACGCACATGGCAAGCAGCAACTCCAATAATCCGGCGCCGCGATTCGATTTCATCGCCAGCCTCCTTTCAGTATTTCGGAAAAATCCGGAATCTTCGCATCGATTTTCTTCCCGCCGAAATTGGAGAGCCTAAGATTTTCGACGCGCGGCCCTGTTCCGCCCGAATTCGGGAACGACCAGGCGCCGATCCTTATGGGCGGCGTGGCGGTGTAAAGCAATTCGCCCGACACAACCAACCCGAATCCCGGCATGAACGCCAAAGTTTCGGCGTCCAAATACGCGGTCTTGACGTCCGCGGCGGAAACATTGCCAAGTCCGCTGACGCTTCTTGAATACGGCGATTTTACTTCAAGTTTTTTGGAAACGACAAGCGTTTTGGAAATATCCGCGCGGTCGCTTGTCACAGAGCCGGACGAACTTGTAAAATTATCCGCGCTTAAATTCCGAAACCCGACGACGTCGCCGACGACGCGCATGTTCGGAATCTTCGCCTTTTCGGGATTAAGGTTAAGTCCGTCCGCGAAATAAAGCGATCCCGCGCGAACGGCGTTCGCCTTTATCAAATTGGCCTCCAAGTCGGAAGCGCTAAGCTTTTGCGCGGCGATCGCACCCGCGCCGACGATCGAAAACCCGCCCATGTAAAGATCGCGCTTCATTACGGAAAGATCGTTCTCCAAAAGCACGGTGCGATGCAGATACTTCGCCGTGTCGTCGACTATCCTCGCCGCTTTTATTCTGTAAACTATGTCGCCGGCTTCTCCGCCCGGGATCATGATCGCCCAGTTGCCGTAAGGACTGTACGCCATGGAATCCTCTTCGACGACCGCAGCACTGACGCCGATCATATTTGCGATTTTGTGCGCCCGAAGAATGTCGTCCTTGTGGTTCTTATCGACAAGAAACGCGGATATTTCGCCGGAAACGTTGACGACAAAAAGCTCGACATTCTCGCCGTCTATATCGACGCTGTTCATTTCTCCGGGAACGAATTCGTCCGAATAAAGCCGCATGAAGTTCCGAACGGGCTCCGCGTTTCGAACGATCTCGGCGGCATCGGCCATAATCTTCAAATCATCGCCCAAATTGGAAATCTGGCGGTATGCGAACGGCGCGGCCAAAAAAACGAGCGCGACCGCGATCATCATCTCCATTAAAGATGCGCCGCCGCTTTTGCGAACGGCCTTCATAACCCGCAATTCACACCCCCTGCCGTAAGGCATTTTTTTATATCGATTCGCGCCTCTATCCTTTTATACATGACGAATTGGCAAACGATGCCGTTCATAAGCGACTGGGAATTATATTTTCCGCCAAGCCGGACGATTATATCGCGACAGCTTTCAAGCTTTCCGTCGTTGTCGGCCGCGCTGATCGGGATCTTCAAGTTGTCGTTGTCGATGCCGCCGACCAGAACGTCCGGCAGAACGGTTGTTCCGGACGGCCGTATTTCGATGATTGCTGGACCGAACGCGCCGGCGATAAGTCCGCCCGAGACCTGATCGCGCAGAATGATATTGTCCGCCTTGACGACGTTCGCACGGATCCCGGATCCGGAGGCGTATTCGACGCCGCCGCCAAGCTCGTCCATAAAAACGTCCTGACCGCGGGTCGCGTCTATGAACGACGATATTGTTATTTTGTCCGCGGACATGGTTATGTTGACAGTGTTCATATCGGATTTTACCTCCCACTTTCCGGGACCGGTGAATCCGACGCGCCCGGCGTTCATGTTAAAATCGCGAACGCTTAAATTTTTGACGCTAAGCGCGGAAGCTTCGCCG
>JAISSM010000011.1 GCA_031273075.1 Rickettsiales bacterium | reverse complement strand
ATCGATAACCCTCAACACTATCGAAAAGGTTGCGGGCTATGTGGGCAAGCGCTTGCGCCTGTCGCTTGTCTGATGCATTTCGCGGAATCTTTTTTCGGCCAGATTGATTTCCTGGGGCGGAGTTTTTTGGGATTTTTTTACGAAAGCGGAAAGCAAAATTATAAAACCATCCTCTGCAAAAAATATTATTCTCACGATCCTTTTATCGGAAATAGAGCACCGTATCTCTTCTAATTTCCTGGAATTTTCAAATTTTCGGGTCAACGGCATTCCGATAGGATATCCGAATTGCACTGTTTTTATATCTTCTCCGATTACTTTCTTGTCATCCTTGGATAATTGTGACAGGAATTCACGCACAGGCTCATTCCCCGAAGAAGTCTGATAGAAACGCACCTGCAAAGCCGCCAACCGCTGAATCACGATGCTAATGGTATCATATTTGCGGGGCATATCAAAATTGACGGTCTACCCTCCTTGCTGATTAAGCGTTGAAAATCGTTTTTTTTTCTGCTACCCTAAAATGTCATGAATTTCATAAAGATTCGCGGTGCGCGCGAACACAATCTTAAAGGGATCGACATAGACATCCCGAAAAACAAACTGGTCGTGATCACCGGCGTGTCGGGGAGCGGCAAATCGTCGCTGGCGTTCAACACGATTTACGCGGAGGGTCAAAGGCGCTATGTCGAATCGCTTTCGTCCTATGCGCGCCAGTTTTTGAACATGCAGAAAAAGCCCGACGTCGACTTGATAGAGGGCCTGTCGCCCGCGATCTCGATAGAACAGAAAACGACCGGAAACAACCCGCGGTCGACGGTCGGCACCGTCACGGAAATATACGATTACCTGCGCCTGCTTTGGGCGCGCGTCGGGGTCCCGCATTCGCCGATAACCGGGCTTCCGATAAAATCGCAGACGATCCCGGACATAATGAAGTGGATTATGAAACTTCCCTTGAAAACGAAAATCCTGATTATGGCGCCCTTGGTCCGCGGACGCAAGGGCGAATACAGAAAGGAAATGATGTTCCTTGTGAAACAGGGCTATGCGCGCGCGATGATCGACGGCGAAATATCGGAACTCGACCCGACGCCGGCGCTGGACAAGAACAAAAAGCACGACATATTCGTCATCGTCGACAGAATGGAAATCAAAGACGACGCGGAATTTTCCGCGCGCCTTTCGACGTCGCTTGAATCGTCGCTAAGATTGGTGAAGGGAAGCGTGTTTGTCCGCCGATTGGATACCGATGAGAATATACTTTTTTCGACGGAATACGCGTGCCCGGTGTCCGGCTTTACGGTTCCGAAAATAGAGCCGCGTTTGTTCACGTTCAACGCGCCGGCGGGCGCGTGCGCCGAATGCAACGGCCTTGGCGTAAAATTAAACATGTCCGAAGACTTGGTGGTGCCGGACAAAACCCTGTCGATTTTGAACGGCGCGATCGCGCCCTATTCAAGGAACGGAACCATAACGCAGTACGAAAACGTGATGACTTCTTTGGCCGGAAAATACAAATTCAAATTAAGCGCGCCGTGGGATCATCTGCCCGAAAGCGCAAGGAATATTATACTTTACGGAAGCGCCGACAAAATAGAAATGGATTGGAACGGATACCGCTATGAAAAGGAATGGGAGGGCGTGGTCAATAATTTGGAACGCCGCTGGGCCGGCGCGGAGTCGGACGCGATAAGGGACGAGCTTGCCAAATACATCTCCGAAACGCCGTGCCACGTCTGCCACGGGAAAAGATTGAACGTCCACGCGCTATGCGTCAAGGTGAACGGATTCGACATAATGGACGCGACCGAAATGGCGATCGAGAAATCGCTGGAATGGTTTCTTGAACTTCCGAAACGCTTGGACAAAAAACAGAACGAAATCGCCTCCACCGTCCTCCGCGAAATCATAACGCGGTTAAGGTTCCTCAAAAACGTCGGACTCGGATACCTTACCTTGTCGCGACTGGCCGGAACACTGTCCGGCGGGGAATCTCAGCGTATCCGCCTTGCCTCGCAAATCGGAAGCGGCCTTTCCGGAGTATTGTATGTGCTGGACGAGCCCAGTATAGGGCTTCATCAATCCGACAACGGCAAACTTTTGGATTCCTTGAAAGAACTCCGCGACAAGGACAACACGGTCATAGTCGTCGAACACGACGAAGACGCGATGCGCCGGGCGGACTATCTGATAGACGTCGGGATCGGCGCGGGCGCGAACGGCGGCGCGCTTATTGCGCACGGACCCGTGGACGAAATCATAAAAAACAAAAACTCTTTGACCGGACAATATTTATCGGGCGAAAAAACGATACCGACCCCGAAGACAAGGCGCGAAGGCAACGGGAACGCGATAAAAATTTTCGGCGCAAAGGAGAATAACCTTAAAAACATAGACGTCGAAATACCGCTGGGCAAATTCGTCGCGTTTACCGGCGTGTCCGGAAGCGGCAAATCGTCGCTTCTCTTGAACACATTGTACCCGCTCGCGATGCGCGCGCTGTATAACTCGAGATATAAAACCGGGGGCCATTCGAAAGTCACCGGATTGGAACATATCGACAAAGTGGTCGACATAGACCAAAGCCCGATCGGTCGAAGCCCGCGTTCGAACCCCGCGACCTATGTCGGCTTGTTTACGGAAGTCCGCGACTTTTTCGCGGCGCTTCCGGAATCCAGGGCGCGCGGATACGGCCCGGGAAGATTCTCGTTCAACGTGAAGGGCGGCCGGTGCGAAGCGTGCCAGGGCGACGGCGTCATAAGGATAGAGATGAATTTCATGCCGGACGTGTATGTGGAGTGCGAACAGTGCAAGGGCAAAAGATACAACGACGAAACGCTTAAAATAAAATACAAGGGCAAATCGATATCGGACGTCTTGGACATGACGGTGGACGAAGCGTACAGATTTTTCATCAACGTCCCGAAAATCAAAAACAAATTGGAATTGCTGAAACGCGTCGGCATGGACTATATAAAACTCGGCCAGTCGAGTTTGGAACTCTCCGGCGGAGAGGCTCAGCGCGTAAAACTTTCGAAAGAATTGTCCGCGCGCGGCACCGGCAGAACGCTTTATATATTGGACGAGCCTACGACGGGCCTGCACTTCGACGACATAAAAATGCTTTTGAACGTCCTTGACTCGCTGGTCGACGCGGGCAACAGCGTGGTGATAATAGAGCATAATCTTGACGTTATAAAATCGGCGGATTGGATAATCGACATGGGCCCGGCGGGCGGGGAAAACGGGGGGAAAATAGTGGCCGCGGGCACGCCGGAGGATATATCCGAAAACCCGGAATCATTGACTGGGAAATATCTGAAAAAATGTTTGAAAATCTGACGCGAAAAATTTCATTGACGTTCAATAAACTCGCCGGACGAACGACGTTGACCGAAGAGATGCTCGACGACGCGCTTATGGAAATCAAAGTGGCGCTGTTGGAGGCCGACGTTTCTCTTGCGGTCGCGAAGGAAATCGTCGCGAAAGTGCGCGAAAAATCGATAGGGCAAAAAATAGTCGAAAAAACCTTGCCGGCCGAAACGATCGCGAAATTGGTCCTTGACGAATTAAGCCTGGTTCTAGGCGGGGAAAAAGAGGCGGGGCGTCTTTCTATGAAAGACGCCGGTGGGGGATCGGAGGTGGGGCGTCTTTCTATGAAAGACGCCGGCGGCGAAACGCCGCCCCGTGTCGTCATGCTTATCGGACTTCAGGGAACGGGAAAAACGACGACCGCGGGAAAACTTGCGCTGCATTATAAGAACCTGAATAAAAAAGTCTTGGTCGCGTCGACCGATGTCTACAGACCCGGCGCAAGGGAACAGCTGGAAATCATCGCGAAACAAATCGGCGTCGAAAGCCTTCCTATAATCGAAGGCGAATCCGTCAACGATATAATAAAAAGAATTCCCAAATCCGACATCGCAATTATCGACACCGCCGGACGTTTGCAAATCGACGAAGCGTTGATGAACGAGTTGGTTGAAATTAAGAACGCGTTGAAACCGGATGAAATTTTGCTTACCTCGGACGCGATGGCGGGCCAGGATTCCCTGGCCGTTGCAAGAACATTTAATGAAAGGGTCGGAGTGACCGGATTGGTCATGACGCGCGCGGACGGCGACGCACGGGGCGGATGCGTGCTTTCGATGCTGTATGAAACGGGCGCGCCGGTGAAGTGGGTGGGCGTCGGGGAGAAAATGACCGCGCTTGAAAAATTCTATCCGGATCGCGCGGCGAACAGGATACTTGGAATGGGCGACGTGGTGACGCTTGTCGAGAAGGCGCAAAGCGCGGTGTCTGAGGACGATGCGAAGGACATGATGAAAAAAATAATGTCCGGGGATTTTGATCTGAACGCGATGAAATGGCAGATAGAGAAAATGAAAAAGATGGGGCCGATAGGGGGGCTTTTGAAAATGATCCCGGGATTGGGCGCAATGGCGGAGAATATCAAGGATAAAGTGAACGATAAGGAAGTCGATAAACAGTTGGCGATTTTATGCTCGATGACGAACAAGGAACGGGAAAGACCGGAAATAATTTTGGCGTCCAGGAAGGAGCGCATAGCGCATGGGAGCGGCACCACGACGCGCGATGTGGAAACCCTTATAAAAAAATTCACCCAAATGAAACACCGCATGAAACAGTTAACAACGTCTTTGTCTCCCCCTTAAAGTTCCCCTCTATGGAGGGGTGGCGCGAAGGGTCTCGGACCCAAGCGCCGGGGTGGTCTTGTCATCCCGCGGCTTGACCGCGGGATCCAGGTAATAAGGTGGGGCGGCTTTTTATAAAAGCCGCCTTTCCTGTTTGCAAAGCAAACAGGAAACCGTTGTTTGTTTTCAACAAACAAGGTGTGTTTCATAGAAACACACCCCCACCCGCGACAACCATTGTTAATTGTTAACTGTAACTCAATTCGCAACGCAGTTGCCATACGTAAATGTCCCCTTACTGTCTTCATACTCGCCGGAAATCGTAAGTGCCGGCACAGTGGTCTCTTCATACCCCGTCCCGCATGATGCATTATCCGCCACAGTCTTATAATCGGAATTCGTGCACATTCCACTCATCGGACAAGTCACAGCGGATGCGGCTGGTGTCGAGTTGGTATTCGGCAAATTTAGAAGCGCGGAACGGGTACAGCCCGAGCCGTCGCGCGTACCGTCCCTGATGCACTGGGTGCAGTAGTTTACGCAAGCACCACCCGACCCACCACTCGCACAGATGTCCGCACTATTAGGGCCGGCGACTAAGTGGCCAAAGTAATACCAAGGCGCGCCATTATTGCCCGCCGCACAGGTTTTATTATTAGTACTATCAACTACGGTTGCAACCTTACACCAACAATGACTCCCAGAACCAATGGGCGGATTCGTCGTACCATTTGCGGCACATGATGTATTTACGGTTATAGTCCCTGCCGGATTGCCAGTTATCGATACGGTCCCTATATTGAGAATAGAGCCAGTTAAACCAGTATCACTCTTCCATGCGGACGGGATTTTATTTACGCATAACTCTCTGCACAACTTCACGGCATGAACATTCCCCGCCCAAA
>JAISSM010000005.1 GCA_031273075.1 Rickettsiales bacterium | reverse complement strand
TAGACCTTAACGCGAAGATCAGGGACGCGAATGCGGATTTGACGGTCAATGTCGGATTTATGGGCGGCCGCGTGCGCGCGAAGGCCTTGGCCCGGGCGGATAGTGACGGCGCCCTTGACGTCCGCGCGGCGGGCGTGATAAGGGACGTCGCCGCAGATGAGATCATGGCGTCCTTGTATTATCCGGATTATATATCCGGCCTTCCGATGGACGCCGACGTCTATGTGAAGGGATCGGGCAAAGACCTGTCCGAACTTATGGGCTCCATTACCGGGTCGGTTCGCGGAGTTTCAAGCGCGGGCGGATACGCCCACGAAAAACTTATAAGCGTTCTTTACGGCCGCGACTTTCTGACATCGATAAAGGAAGGCGTGGAGGGCATATTTTCCGGACGGAAAAAACAGATGCCGATATCGTGCGCCGCCGCGAACTTGAAAATCCGCGAAGGCCGCTTTGAAATGGATAAAAACGTCGCCGTCCAGACCAAGGCGGTGAACATGCGCGCGGTCGGGTGGATGGACTTTGCCAATGAAACCATGAGCATATCTCTGAATACCACGCCGGTTGAAGGGATAAAATGGTCGATGACGGGCAATCTTGTGAATTCCATGGAGTTCGCGGGCAACTTGGCGGAACCGGATTTGCAGTTGAACCGCGCGGCGGTCGCGGAGAAATTGGTGACGGCGGCGGGCGGCGCGGTCGTCGCGGCGGGCCTGCTTACCGGCGGCGTCGGGCTTTTGGTCGGGGCGGGCGTGGGGCTTGTCGGCAGAGAAGTGATCCAGAATTTGCGCGAAGACGATTCCCCGTGCAGAACGGCGTTT
Organism: Rickettsiales bacterium; assembly: GCA_031273075.1. Lineage (GTDB taxonomy): Bacteria > Pseudomonadota > Alphaproteobacteria > Rs-D84 > Rs-D84 > JAISGC01. The sequence goes on along the minus strand of JAISSM010000005.1, from coordinate 5,821 downwards.
GGCGCGGGCGCGCCGAAGTCGGAGCGCGGCGACCCCGCGTTTATGATCCAGCCGGTCGACAAATTGGCCCAAAACTTTATCGACGATTAAATAATGCTTGCGTCAAAGGCGGTTTTTTTGGTATTCTGAGCGGTGTGATAAAGGCATTAACAGGAGTTTTGTTATGAGTTTGGAGTTTTCGGTTTACAGACAGGCGTTGGCGGGCGCGCTTGGACATATGCAGTCCATAATAGAGAAAAGGAACACGCTTCCGATACTTTCAAACGTGAAGATAGAGGCCACGAACAGCGATCTGATATTGACCGCGACGAATGTGGATTTGGAATTGGTGGAGCGCGTTGCGGCGGATGTTCTTACCGGCGGGTCGATCACCATACCGGTCCAAACGTTCTATGACTTTGTAAGGAAGCTTCCGGAGGATGCGGAAATAAAGGTAAAGTTGTCGGACGCCGGAGAGTTTGTCACGTCAAGCGGCCGATCCGTCTTCAAATTCCAAACCATGCCCGCCGACAATTTCCCGGCCATGGTCGCTCCAAGCGCCACGGTGAAGTTCAAAATGAACACGGACGATCTGGCGCGCCTTGTCAACCAGACTAAATTCGCGATCCCGACCGACGACGTGCGCTATCACCTTGGCGGGATATATTTCCATATAGGCGACGACAAGAAATTGACGGCGGTCGCGACGGATTCTCAGCGTCTGGCCCTCTGCGCGATAACCGCGCCGGCCGGATCGGAAAAGATGCCGGCGGTCATATTGCCGCGAAGGCTTGTTTCGGAGGTGTCGGGGCTTTTATCGGACGTGAAGGTCGACGATGTGGAGGTCGAATTGTCGGATACGAAGATCCGCTTTACGATCGGCGGCGCCGTTTTGACAAGCAAGCTTGTCGACGCGCAGTATCCGAATTACAGGATCGTTATTCCGAAGGCGAACGACAAATTGGCGGCCCTCAATACGAAAAACTTCGTCCACGCGGTCGATTTGGTGTCCGCCGCGTCGAATGACAAAACCAAAACGGTCCAGCTTGCGTTCTCCATGAACAAAATGGTGGCCAGCGTGTCCAGCAAAGACGACGGCAACGCCGTCGCGGGAACGGAGGAGATGGACATCGAATACAACAGCGACGATAATTTCAGCATATCGTTCAACCTGCGCTTTCTGCTTGATATCGCGAACCAGGTCGACGGCGGCGACAAAATGCAGATGGCGATGCAGGACGCGTTAAGCCCGACGCTTATAAAATCCGCGGCCAAGGATACCGATTCGATGTTCATCCTTATGCCGATGCGCATGTGATGAAAAAAAAGCCTCTCAAAAAAAGCGCGGGGAAAAAGACGCCGAAAAAGCCGGCGCCGCGGTCGCGCAAAAAACAACCGGTCAAAAAGACGCGGCTGCCCGGGAAAATAATCCTATCGTCCGTTCTTGCCGCGCTTGTATTGCTTTCTTCCCTCTTCATTCTTCATTCTTCATTTATTAAGTCGGTCATCCCGAAGGACAGGGAGTACGCCGTAACCCGCGGGGCAAGCGTTTCGTCCGTGGCAAGGGATTTGGAATTGGGTCTTTTATATCGCTTTTTCGTCGAAGTTTTCGGCGGCATGGTTCAGGCGGGAACCTATGATCTTCCGGCAAACGCAAGCGTCTTTCGCATAGCGCGGATGACGGCGAAGGGCGAAATCGCAAGCACCGTTGTGACGATTCCCGAAGGTTGGACCGTGAAACAGGTTATAAACAGATTGAATGAAAACCAGTTTTTGTCCGGCGAAATAAAAAATCCCTATAAAGACGGCGACTTGTTTCCGGACACTTATACTTTCGCGAAGGGAACAATGCGCCGGGCGGCGCTCGATTTGATGGCGAAAAAAATGACCAATGTCCGATTCGAATTGACGGACGGGGCGTTTTCGCCCCCTGCGCCTTTGAAAACATGGGAAGAAGTGGTGATCCTTGCGTCGATCGTTCAAAAGGAAACGCCCGTTGCGTTGGAAATGCCGACCGTGGCGTCTGTGTATTTGAACCGGCTTAACGGCAAAATGCGGCTTCAGGCCGACCCGACGGTGGTGTACGCGATTACAAACGGGCTTGGCGATATGGAGGGCCGGCCGCTGTTGTCCAAACATCTTTGGATACAAAGTCCTTATAATACGTACAGGAACCGCGGTCTTCCGCCTGCGCCGATCGCCAATCCGGGCAAGCGCGCTATAAACGCTGTTTTAAGGCCGGCGAAAACGGATTTCTATTATTTTGTGGCGGACGGCTTTGGAGGCCACAATTTTTCAATAACGCTGGACGAGCATAATCGTCATCGGTCCTTATGGCTTGAAATCAAAAAATCAAGAAATTAATAAAGTTCCCCTTCAGGGAACTTTATTAGGTAGCAATTAGCAGGTATCAGGTAGCAATTATTGTCGCGGCGCTTTGCGCCGCGTAATTAACATTATTTGCTAATTGCTATCTGCTAATTGCTAATTAAAATTAACACGGCAAGGCCGCGTTAATTTTGACATTTGACTTTTCCCGAAACAGTTTATAAAATCGACATAATTAAAAAGGGTGGGCCTTTTTATGAACTTCAACACAGGGAGAAAACAATGAAAAAAATATTATTGACCTCGATGGCGGCTCTTTTGATCGCATCGAACGCGGACGCGGGCTGGTATGCGGCGGGTTATGTGGGAACCGGGGCCGGACGGGACGACCTTTTTAATACGGCGGCTTTATACAATTCGGTCGGATACGGGTTTTCGAACGGCATCCGCATCGAAGCCGATATCTTCTCGATGAACATTTACGATAACGATTCTTCCACGGACGTGAACGTCAACCCGACGTTTGGGCTTGGTTATTTGAAAGGCCTTTACGACTTTAAGGTCGACGGCAAGTTTACGCCGTATGTCGGACTTGGCGTGAAAGAGCTTAGTTTGGAATACGTAAAAACTCCCGGGAATACCTATGGATTCGGGTTTGAAATGGTCGGCATTGTGGGCGCGTCGTATCCTGTGACCAAAAGCATAAGCGTCGACATCCAGTACAACCGCTATTTTTCCTATGAATGGGTAAAAGTGCCGGGTCAGGGTTCAAACTCGGACGGCGGAGACTTTGGCATGATCAAGGCCGGCGCAGTCTTTAAGTTCTAAAAAATCCCCGAAAGGGGATTTTTTATAGGTAGCAATTAGCAAAGAGCAATTAGCAATTATTGTCGCGCCGCGAAGCGGCGCGTGATTAATATTATTTGCTACCTGCTATCTGCTAATTGCTAATTAAATAAAAAAACCGCCATCCGGCGGTTTTTTTATTTCTTGACTTTCCATATATTTGACCTTATACTTGACGGACTTTGCGGGATATGAACGCAGGGTATTAAATCGTTTTCTTCGGGAAATCCGCCTGTTTTAACCGGCCTCGGCCGGGGATGTAAAACAGAAAGACGGGGAAAGCGCGAAAATTAAGGAAACAAGATGCCGACCGTGAACCAGTTGATAAGGAAACCGAGAAAGCCCAAAGTGGTGAAGTCCAAATCGCCGGACATGAAGCGCTGTCCGCAAAAGCGCGGCGTTTGCACCCGCGTTTACACGACCACTCCGAAAAAGCCGAATTCGGCCATGCGCAAGGTCGCGCGCGTGAAATTGGCGAATGGGAACGAGGTCACGGCCTATATTCCGGGCGAAGGGCATAATCTGCAAGAGCACAGCGTCGTTATGATAAGGGGCGGCCGCGTGAAAGACCTTCCGGGCGTCAAGTACCATATAATAAGGGGTGTCTTGGACACCCAGGGCGTCGCCGCGCGGAAACAGGGCAGGTCGCTTTACGGATCAAAGGCAAAAAAGGCGTAAAAGGAAAAATAATGGAAAAAGAAATAAAAATTCTGACCGATAGCGAGAAGAAAAAAAGTCCGGTCGAGTCCGCAAAAACATCCTTGGGGCTGATTGCGCGGATGGCCAAGGCGCGGAGGCGTTATTCAAGTGAAATTTTTTACTTGTATCATGATTCCGGTTTCGTAAATTGTTACTGACAACTTCATTCTGGCAGTCGAATGAATTGAGTAATCCGCGAAAGCGGGTGAAGAGAAAAGAGGAAAAAAATGAGCAGAAGAAAACAAGCTGATAAACGATCAATTTTACCGGATTCCAAATACAATAATCTGGTCGTGGCCAAATGCATCAACGTAGTGATGTGGGACGGCAAAAAGGAAGTCGCCGAGAACATCGTTTACGGCGCCATGGAAAGGCTTAAAAAAGTCGCCAAGGATGCGAACGAATTGACGTGCTTTTTGGACGCGATCGACGCGTTGAAGCCGTCCGTCGAAGTCAAGGGCCGCCGCGTCGGAGGCGCCACGTATCAAGTTCCGGTGGAAGTAAGGAAAGAGCGTCAACAGACTTTGGCGTTGCGCTGGCTGATCCAATTCGCGCGCAAGCGCGGCGAGCGCGGCATGGATGAAAAACTGTTCGCGGAATTGAAAGACGCCCTTGCGGGTCAGGGCGGCGCGTTCAAGAAAAAAGTCGACACGCATAAAATGGCGGACGCCAACAAGGCCTTCGCGCATTTCAGGTGGTAAGAAAAGGAATAAAATTGCCGCGAAGCGGCGATAACAGGTCAAACAAAAACGGTCGCACAGAAAACCGACAGTATGAGGTGGTTTTCGCCCCGAAGTGTATGGATAATTACATGAGTGGGCGGAAACCGCCCATAATGGCGGGAATTCCGTGCGACCCGGCGGAGTAAAAAAATGCTAGGTAAAACGGCACCTTTGGAAAGATACAGAAACATTGGAATAATGGCGCACATCGACGCGGGCAAGACCACCACGTCGGAGAGGATCCTGTTCTATACCGGAAAAAATTACAAGCTGGGCGAAGTGCACGACGGCGCCGCGACCATGGACTGGATGGTTCAGGAACAAGAGCGCGGCATCACCATCACCTCCGCCGCGACGACCTGTTTTTGGCGCGACCATAGGATCAATCTTATCGACACCCCCGGCCACGTGGATTTCACCATGGAGGTGGAGAGGTCGCTTCGCGTTCTTGACGGCGCGGTCGCCGTGTTCGAAAGCGTGTCCGGCGTTCAGCCCCAGACCGAAACCGTGTGGCGCCAGGCCGACCGCTATGACGTTCCGCGCATTTGCTTTATCAACAAGATGGACCGCATCGGCGGGAACTTCTTCCGCTGCGTCGATATGATACGCGAGCGTTTGGGCGCGAACCCCCTGGTCGTGAACTTTCCGATCGGGAACGAATCCGAATTCAAGGGCGTCGTCGACGTCGTCGCGATGAAAAGCATAGTTTGGGAGGACGAGACCGGATCCAATCCGATCGAGGGCGAGATCCCTGAAGACCTTAAAGAAAAAGCGGAAGAGCTTCATAAGAAACTCGTGGAAGAAATAGTGACGGAGGACGACGCGGCGATGGAGGCGTACATGGAGGGAAAGGCCCCCGATGTCGCGACCATTAAAAAATTGCTTCGCAAGGGAACGATAGCCCAGCATTTTAATCCCATACTTTGCGGAAGCGCGTTCAAGAACAAGGGCGTTCAGCCGCTTCTCGACGCGATCGTCGATTATCTTCCGGCGCCGGTCGACATTCCCGCGATCAAAGGCGTGAAGCCGGACAAGGAGACGGAGGAAATCCGCCACCCGGACGCGGCGGAGCCGTTCAGCGCTTTGGCGTTCAAAGTCGCGAACGATCCGTTCGTCGGCAACCTTATGTTCATCCGCATATATTCCGGAAAACTTTCGTCCGGGTCTTACGTTTATAATTCCACGCGCGACAGAAGGGAGCGCGTCGGACGCATGCTTTTGATGCACGCGAACAACCGCGAGGAAAT
>JAISSM010000047.1 GCA_031273075.1 Rickettsiales bacterium | reverse complement strand
CTTTCGTGTCATCCTTATATAGTAAAAACCGGGCGGAAATGCAAGTCTATTCGGGATTCGCGATTCGGGATTCGTATTGATATTTCGGGATTCGGGATTCGCGATTCGGGATTCGTATTGATATTTCGGGATTCGGGATTCGTATTGATATTTCGGGATTCGGGATTCGCGATTCGGGATTCGTATTGATATTTAATAATTTTACCTTATAATACTTGGGCAGATGTTTGTGGTGCAGCTGTCCGCCGGAGCCGCAAGGCGAAGGCGGGTGGAGGAAAGTCCGGACTGTACAAGACAAGGATAGCGGTTAACGGCCGCCGGGGGCAACCCCAGGATTAGAGCAACAGAGACGAGACATGCGGTTCGCCGCATGGGTGAAACGAGCAATCTCTATCCGCAGCAACCCCAAATAGGTTCCCATACGCGGGTCTTGACGCGGGAACGGGTAGGGGGCTTGACGCCCGCGGCAACGCGGAGCGCAGACGAATTGCATCACGCGACAAAATCCGGCTTATAGAGCATCTGTAAAAATCCCGCGCAAGCGGGATTTTTACAATGAAGAATTAAGAATGAAGAATGAAGAAAGTTCCCCTCCGTCGGAGGGGTGCCCCGAAGGGGCGGGGTGGTTTTCCAAGCCCGCGCAACCACCCCGTCTTTTACGCTTCGCGTAAAATCCACCCCTCCAAAGAGGGGAACTTTGGCTCTGCCATAAAAAATCCCCGCCGAAGGCGGGGATTTTTGTTCGATATATATTGATTGATTTATTTTATTTAGAACCTGACGTTGACGCGGGCGCCTACTTCGGACTTAAAGTCCGTAGTATTCTGCGCCTGCGGGTGCGCCGTGTCGTACGTGTATTCACCATACAATGCGACCTGCACGTTATCCGTCAATTGGTTCGCGACCGACACGCCGAAGATATATTCGTCGAATCCGTCCTCCATATTTGACAGCGCTTCAGACAGACCGTCGGCGACCACTTGCGACAAGGCGTTCTGTTTCGTATAAACGGACTTTATACCGTTGTCCGCATGGTGCTTGTATGTGAACGAGCCGCCCACCGACCATTTGGAATCGATTTCATAAAGGCCTTTCACGCCCAAGTTCCACTCCAATGTGGATTTCAGATTAACCGAGATGTCATCCGTCATCCCCGCAATGCCGATACCTTCCAATGCATCGCACGCGGCTTCAACGTGATAATCATTGCACGCCTGTATCAATCCCGCCAGAGCGGTCTGATTGCCGTTAAGCGCGGCTATGGCCGTCGGATTTCCGGATTGAAGTATTTCACTGATCGCATACGCCTTCGTCGGTTTCACGTTGATCTTGTTATTATGATTCCCGAAGGTTTGCAGGATTTCCGCAAACGCCATGCCGGTGAACTTATCCCAAGTTTTTCCGATCTGCGTTCCGACATAAAATCCATAGCGTCCGTTCGAGTAATTATCATAATTGAAACCCTCTGGCGTGTATGCGCCCGTCATCTTGGATATTCCGCCAAGGTGCGCGTCCGCGTACACATCCCACACGATTCCGTCAGTCGATTTTCCGTCAAAGACGCGCCCGATAAGGCCAAGCCGGCCCACGTGCATGCCCTGACGATCTATATCCCCGTCATGGGTATATCCGAACTGGCCCCGAATGGCCACTCCGTCGGTAACGCCATAGCCCAAGTCCACAAGTCCGCGCCAAATCGGAAATTCCGTTTCGCCGGCGTGTCCTTTGTCCACCATGGCCTCAGTCGAGTCCGCAACCTTATACATAAGGCCGGCCCCAAGTTTGGAATACGCATCGCCCGCGCCCGGCAGGTACAATGGGTTTTCCAGGTTCGCGGCAATTCCGTCTGTTGCTATCGCAACAGTCGCGACAAGCGCCGCTATTGTTGTTTTTTTCATCATTTACTCCTTATAGTTAGTGATGAGCCCTCCGACCCCCGTTGAACGGCAAGATCGGGGTCTTGCCCCACACCGCCCGTTTTCGGCAACAGCATGTTTCTCTGGGTAAGACAGGGGGCAGTATAGAAAGTTTTCGGCGGGGGTGCAAACGTTTTTTAATGAAGAATGAAGATTGAAGAATGAAGAAAGTTTTTCGTCATTCCCGCCTTCGCGGGGGTGACGAAGTGTCTGACCGACCCGTCTCCGTCCGCCTTCGGCGGAACTACGCCGAGGCACTCAATTTTCAGCCCTCGCGTCGCTCGGTGAAAATTGGTGCTTGCAAAGAGGGCTATGTGTATTATAATCCGCGTTGTCTTGGGGTTGTAGCTCAGTCGGTAGAGCAAATGACTCTTAATCATTGGGTCCGGGGTTCGAATCCCCGCAACCCCACCAAGATTTATCTGCCGGCGTCTTTCCGTTTAATAATAACCACCGGCGCGGTCGGTACAAGGGTATTTACCTTTTCTCCGCCGACGTCGAACGTCGTCAAAAGTTCGGAAAGCAGCACGGAGTCCCCGATGGATTTGACGACCTTCGCGGAAATGCTGTTGCGCGCCAACAATGACCGCGCGATAACCGGCGCGCATTCCGTGGCGGAAGAATCGACCAGCATTTTTTCATTCTGCTCTTTCGCGTTGCCGGGCGCGAACATATACCCGGTATTGATAAAATAACATCCGGTTTGTTTTACGTGCAATCCCAAATTTTCCGGGATCTCGCTTGAAGAAAACACAAGGGCCTTATCAGTAACGCTTGACCATAAAACGTGCGCGATCGCGTCCTTTCGCCCTTCGGAAAGCTCAAAAGTGCAAATCGCCAGCGCAGCGAGCCTTAACAGCTTGTCCGAACGGTTCTGCGCGATATCCGGGCTTGCCGCGAGGTATTCGAATATCATGCGCCGAATTTCGGAATTGCAGAGCGATACGAACATTTCGTCGGCCTGCACCCGCGACGCCGCCTGCCCAACCGGGATCCCCGGCACGCTTATGCCCTGTTTTTCAACCCCGACGGCTTTGTACACGGGGGTCATGTTCACGCCGGCAAGGTCCAGATTTACAAGCGGAAAAGAGTGGCGGGCGGAATACATATCCGAAAGCAGTTTCGTCACCCGGTCGGCCGGCGCGATCGCTTCGTCGTTGATTTTCGCGGTTTCGTTCGGATATTTCAAACGAATGGAATCTATGATGGATTTTCTTACGCCGGAAAAACGCCCGGCGCCCTTCGCCCCGGAAACGTTCAAAAGATCGGCGATAAGATGTCCTTCCACGGCCTTGCCCTCTTCAAACGCGCCGCCGGAGATCCCGCAGGTTTCCGCCGTTTGAACAAGAAATTTTCGAAGCTCCTTTTGTTCCTCGTCCGAACCGAAATGCGTGGTCGAATTTATTTCAGACATGATAATGCGCGAAATTTTAGTGCCGTAACGCGCCAAAGGGGATTCGGGCCCCTTAACGTTTTCCTTGCTTTCAAGCTCCCAATCGCGGACAAGGTCGAATTTCGCGGCGGCCGGGCCGACTTCGTACAGCGGCCTGTACGCGCGGTTGACGTGGCGGATTATCATGCGCATTCCGACGCCGACGGAATTCGAATACTCGTCAAGATCCGCTATGTCCGCGGTCAGATTGGAATCCAATTTCTGCGAAAGCGACGAGTTCGCGTCCAGCACATTGCACCACGGATGATAAAATTTCGCCAGCTGCCGGGCCGCCTGCGCGACGTTCGCATGGTTTTCAAGCATGGAAACATGGTGGCGCGGCACGTCGCCGTCATTTGCGCCGAGCATTCTTAAGCGCATGAACCACTTAAGGTATTTGTCGGCCATAAACGGCACGGAGCCCTTCGTCGCCTCTACAAGCGTGGTTATCGGCAGGCCCGTCCAAAGCTGAGATATCCGGTGCGCGTAATCGTCGACCGTCGCGCGGGAAAGGGTATTTTTCGAAATGCGGTCAAGCATGGATTTCGACATGGCGAACGTGCTGCTTCCGTCCGACTGCATATTCCCGGTAAGAGTGCAGAAAAATCCCGGCTTCATATCCGCGCGGTCGAACGTGAATTCAAATTCGCCCTGCCGTATCGTATGGCGCGGCATTTCCCCGTTCAGAACCTGCCACAATATCTGCATCGCGCCGTCGGTTCCCGGCTTGCCCTTGTTATATTCGTCAAGGATGATTTCGCGCCCCTCGCGCCAGGCGGACACCACGGGCCCTTCGACAAGTTTAAGGTTCAGGCCGCCGGACGCGGCATCCATGTGTTCGTCCTTGCTGATCGCTTCTATCGTGCGCCGAACTTCGCTTCCGGGAGAAAGGTCGACCTGACTCCACTTTATAAAGAACTTTATGCCTTCGAAGCGGCGGCGGGCCCGATCCGCATTCGTCTGAACGTCGGCGGCCCTTTTGGCGACCAGATTCTCGCCCAATACTTTTTTCAGCATGTCGAACGACTGGTCGGAAAGGGAGGGATTGCGATTGATCGACAGATTATCCAGCCTTTCCTGAAGCTGTTTGAAAAAACTCGCGCGGCCGCTGTCGTCCGGCACGTATTGATAGAGCAAAAATTCCAGGTTCTTTCCGCCGCAGTCGATGACGATCGGCTCCATTCCCTTCATGCGCGCAAGCGTGCCCGTGCCGACGGTTTTGCCGACCCCCGCCTCGCCCATTAAA
>JAISSM010000043.1 GCA_031273075.1 Rickettsiales bacterium | reverse complement strand
CTTCGCAAACAAGGTGTGTTTCATAGAAACACACCCCACCATGCAAAACCAATTGCTACCTGCTACCTGCCATCTGCTAATTAAATAAAATTTTTCCCTTGATTTTTGGAGTGATTTGTGATATGATATGTTTATCAACGGTGGGATATTAGGCTGGCTAAAACGCCGGTTTTTTTATTTTACCGGGGCCTGCGGCAAGCTCCCCCTCGGCGCCAGAGGCGCCACTCCCCCTCAAGGAGGGGGAGACAAATTCAGACAATGAAAGGAAATCGATATGACCCAGCTTGAATTGTGGGACGATTCGGACGCGCAAAATTCCGCGCGGAAAGCCGATCTTAAACTTTTCGTGAACGACGACGACGACGCGATCGCCGAATATCGTCTGGCCCGCCGCATTTACGCGGAAACGTTGGGCAAATCCCTGGCCGCGGCGGAGGCCCTCGCCGTCATGGCGCGCAACACCGGCCGCGGGATCGCCGACATAGCCGAAGACGAAAACGTTTTCGAATCGCTTTGCCCGGATTCGGCGCGGCACGCGGATCTTCGCGTCGATTCGAAAAGCCCGCAATTCCAGATGTGTTTGCGCGCGGTTCGGAACATGGCCGGTCTTCCGGATAAAATTTTCGGCGCCACGCGGTTTCATCGCGACGACATTATCCCCGACTGGGCAAGCGGCATCGGAAGCGTCGCGGAAGTAGACGGACTGCTGTTTTATAATTAGCAGATAGCAGATAGCAAATCGGGATTCGCGATTCGGGATTCGGGATTCGTAAGATGATGCTATTAATAACTACGTGCGAAGGGTCTTTGACCCACAGCACGACTATAATTGCTAATTTTTTCGGAGGCGGAAAATATGAACGTATTGGTTAGAATTTACAAGGGTGGAATTTTGGCCGGGCACAGGACCTATCTGATCGCCTTCGCCGGCATCATGTCCGCCCTGTCCTCTTATTTGGCCGGCGATTCGAATTTATTGGAAACGCTTAACGCGATTTTTCCCCTGGCCGCGATCTATTATTTAAGAAAAGGAATCAACGATGAAAAACCTGCCTGAAAAATTCGTAAAGGAAGACGGCGCGCTCGATACGGAACTTTTACTGAAGTCATATCAAGAGCTTGAAAAGAAAATCGGCGGCATGATCGCGATCCCCGCGGACGGCGACGATGACGACGGCGCGCGCGAAAAGTTTCTTCGCGCGATCGGAGCGCCCGATTCGGCCGACGGATATCCCGACGATCCCATGTTCGAGGACATGCCGGAAGTTAAGGAAAAATTCCGCGAAATCGGGCTGACCAAAAAACAGGCCGCCGCGGTTTACAAGATGGCCGCCGAAATGCTTCGCCCCGCGATATCGACCGTCATGTCCGCGCACGCCGAATCGGAGGCGATGAAAGAGCTGTGCGAATTTTTCAACGCCGCGGACGCGAACGATGAAAAACTTCGCGCCGTGCTTTCCGACATAAACGAATTCGCCGAGAAAAATCTCGCGCCCGAAACGTTCGAAGTCATGGCCTCTTCGACGGACGGAATCAAGGCGCTGTACAACATGATGCGGTCGAAAGATCCCGACGTCGCCGCGGGCGCCGCCGGCGGCGAGCCCGACGACAGAGAGCTTCGCGCGATGATGAAAGATCCGAAATACTGGCGCGACCAGGATCCGGAGTTCGTGCGAAAAATAGAGGCGGGATTCAAGAAGCTTTACAAATAACGCGCCGCAGGCGCGTTATTCAATGAAGAATTAAGAATGAAGAATGGATGTCGCGCTTCGCGCGTACTTATTACTGGATACCGCGATTTAATCGCGGTATGACAAAGGTAAAAGTCTTTCTTCATTCTTCATTCTTAATTCTTAATTATTTTCTTGCGAAGGGGGATTTGTTTTTGCTATGCTTCCTGCAAGAGAATGGAGGTTTCAATGGCAAAGATAAAAATCGTCGGGGTAATCAAGGCCGTGTGCGACCGGGTGCTCGGCATCGGACGCCGAATCGGCGCGCGCCGGTTCCTGTTCGTGTGGAGCGCCGTTTCGTTCGGCATCGCCCTTTACGCCGGGCTCGGCGACACGATTCGCCTTTATTCCACGAACGTGATTTTGGAACCCGACATGTTCGTGCTGACGCGCACTCTGGACGTCGTATTCGGATTTTTGAGGCTGTTCGTGCCGATGTTCATCCTTGTCGTGGCGGCCAAGTATATTTTCGATTTCGACGGAAAGCACACCGGACGCGCAAGCGCGACGTTCAAGACGGCGGTGTTCGCGTCCGTCGCGGCCGGGCTTGCCATCGCCGTGTTCTATTATCTGGACGCGGGCCATATTATCGGAGGCAACAATCCGGGGCGGCTTTGCGCGGACGGCGCGGTCTGCCGGTTCGGATGGGACATGCTTTCGCTCGCAGGCCAGGCGTTTCTGGCAAGCGCGCTCGGCATACTTCTGACGCTTTTGGGTCTTCGCGGCGTTTACGACGAGCTGTCGTTCATGCTTACCAAAAAATAAAAATTTCCGGGTAATCCGCCAAGGCGGATCCGAATTAAAAAATCAGGACGCTTAAAACCGCAATTTCGATTGCGGTTTTTTCGCACAATCTTCGGTTTTTTTCACGCGTCCGCTTTCACGCGGATTTTTTTCAACCATAAACAAAGGAGTTTTATAATGTCCGATTCAATAGAACTGTCATTTATAAAACAATTCGAGGCCGACGTGCATTTGGCCTATCAGCAAACGGGGACGAAACTTCGTTCGACCGTCCGCTCCAAAAGCGGGGTCGTCGGGCTGTCCACGACTTTCCAAAAAGTCGGCAAGGGCGTCGCGTCCACAAAAACGCGCCACGGAGCCGTGCCGGTCATGAACCTCGACCACACGCC
>JAISSM010000039.1 GCA_031273075.1 Rickettsiales bacterium | reverse complement strand
CGTCATCATCGGATCGAACGAATTATCGCTCGATATCCATTTATCCTCTTCGCAATTCGGCTCTCCGTATTTCTCCAAAACGCTTTGCCAAAACGCCAGGATTTTCTTTTCGCGCTGATTCGCGAATTTTTCCGCCGCGCCCTCCAACTCGTTCGCGTCGTTTTTGTATACGATTTGCCATACGATGTTTTCGGTCGCGTTGCTTGTAAAATATATGTCTATCGTCTCCCCGGTCGACAGGCGTTCCAGATGCAGTTCCGCCGGGTACAAAAGGCCGCGCGACCCTGCCGCGGTAAGGACGCATTTTTCAAGCTTGTCCGGGGCGACTATGTTTTTTTGGCGGCACTCGTAATCCAGATTATAACGCCAGTCGTTCGCAAGCGTGTACACGATGCTGTGATTCCGGCGCGGCGCGTAAAGCGTTTTCGTTTTGAAAAACAGCGTCTGTATATCCTGGAACGTCATGCCCAGCATAGCGCCCGATATGTCCATTTCGTTCACGTCGGCAAATTTCGCGCCGTCGTTCAAAGACACCTGCTCCACGGCGCCCAGCGCCATTCCCGTCGCGTTGACGATTATCCCCTCCGGAAGCCCGGCGTCGTCGCCCAATGCGAAATCGTCGTCATCGTCGGCGCGCGCGGGCGACGATGTAATGAAGAATGAAGAATGAAGAATGAAGAATGAAACAAGAATGAAGAATGAAGAATGAAGAATGAAGAAAGGACCACCCCGGCCCTTCAGGCCACCCCTCCATAGAGGGGAACTTTTGCCGCCCGGAAGCCGAAATAAAAATCTTTCTTCATTCTTCATTCTTCATTCTTCATTCTTCATTTTATTATTATCTCGTCCACTATGAATTCGAATATCGCGGCGGGGGGAAATCCGCGGTCCAGGTATTCCCCCGGATCGAACCGTTCGCCCCTGTACGTTTCCCGAACCTTTTTGTTGAACCGGAGCTTCATATACATTTCCGCCCCCTTGACCGTTATCGGCGCCGCGTTCAGATCATTCGGATCATCCCACGTTTTCGTCTCAAAAGGAACTACAAAATAATCCCCCTTTTCGTATATCCCGCGCGCGTCGACCATAACGCGCCGCATCTTTTTTTGCTCCGCCATTCTCTCAAGGCCGGGCAATACGTCGGCGCGCCATTTCGAAAGCGCGTCCGCGCCCAGAACAAGGCGAAGCAGGCCGCGCCCGGACGCCCTTGCCGCCAGTTCCTCCGAATTCGGAACGACGCCCAGATATTCCGCCGCGACGGTCGCTATCAATCTGTTCCTTAAACGCGTCGCGGGATATTCCGCAAGATGCGTCGGCGCCGCGATCCTGTTCTGGTGCAGGTCCGCGTTCTGAAGCACGACCGCGTTAATGCCCAGCGCTCTGGAATGATCGTATATTCTGGCCGCAACCATCGTCGCCGCCGCGACAAGCGCGATTATCATAACGCCCGCGAAAAATCCTATCAACGCCCTCATCATTTATCCGTGTAAAAATAAAATTCCGAAACCAAAAATCCCAAGGTCTCCCCGCGCCCCTCGCGCCCGCGCTCTATTTTCATAAAGCCGATGATTTTCCTTATTCCGCCTCTGTTCGACGCCAAGTCGCCCGTGATCCTCCAATATCCGCCGTGCTCGCCTACATCGCCCAACGGCGCCGTGACGATGTTCGAAAGGGCCCGCCTTTCCCCCCTTTCAAGGGCGCCCAGCCATTCCGGAAGGAGGCGCCTTTTGAAAAAATCAAACGCCATGGAGCTTCCGGCGCAGCACACCAGGCACGCGTTCCACACTTCGCAGGACCGGCAGTCGCACCAAAGATTTTCCGCCGCCGCCGAATCGCCCGGGACAAGGAAATAATTCCTTGCATATTTGACGGCCAGAGATTCCTGAAACAATTTCGCCCAAAGAATCTCCGCGTCGAAATCGCCGCGATTGGGCGAATACACCGACCATTCGCCCGCCTCGGACACATGGATAAAGTACGGGCGGACGCTTTCGGATCTTCGCGCCCAAAGGATCGCGGCCGCGGTCCCGACGATCAAAAACATAGTCATAAGCGAATAAATCGCAAACCGGCGCGCCACTTCCAGCCGGCGGCCCCACGCGAACATTTTTGTAAAAAATCTCTCCGGATAACTCATGTCAGTCAATAGTCAACAGTAAACAGTCAACAGTTATCGTCAACTATTATAGACCTTAAGGCAGGCGCAGGGCGACAGTTTCAACTCGTCGTTATCATATCCTATGCCGACGGGTTCCCGGTCATAGACCTGGCCGCATCCCGCGAGGCCCAAAACCACAAGCGCCGCCAAAAGCAATTTTTTCGTCGTTTTCATCTTAATTCCTTTAATCCCTCTATCGTCCGCCTATTCTAAAAGATTCCCTCCCCCGCGGTCAAGCGTTTTATAAATCGGGATTCGCGATTCGGGATTCGTCACAGTCGCAAGCTATCGAAAAAAAGCCTTGCATGATTTTTTCAAACTGCTATAATGGGCGCGTTCAACAAACAGAAAGAAAGGAGACTCTTATGACTTGGACTATAGTAATTCTGGCCGCGGCGATCGCCCTCTACGTCTTGTCCGAAAGGACGGCGGGCATCAAAGGAAAGAAAGCGCAATCGCTTGCTCCGTACATAAAGAAGGGCGCGGTCATCGCCGCCGTCGTTCTGGCCGTCGTCGGCGTCAACCGCCTCGGGCTCGGCACTTCCTATTATTTGGAAGAGGTCAATCCCGCGATCCTTAAAGAAATGGCGGGCAATATGCAAAAGCAAGAGCGCGCGGATTCAAGCCGCCTGGTCAAGACCTATGTGCGCAAGAACGGCGACGAGATGATGAAGTGGGCGCCGGTGCTCGGCAACGAAAGCGGTTCCAAAACCATATATGTGTGGAGCGCCGCCGACTGTCCGTACTGCCGCCGCGTTCACGGCGAGCTTCTTCGGGTGATCGCCGAAGACAAGGACGTCCGCGTAGTGATCAAGAACTTCCCGGTGCACGGCGAGATATCGGATATTCCGGGCCGCTGGACCATCGCCGCGAAAATCCAAAGCAACGCGAAATCCGCCCAATTGTATGATTTGATCATGGAGCGTCAATACTGGGGCGACGATCATCAGGCGAAAGACCTTGGCAAGATCATCACCGGCAATATGAAGAAGTGGGCCAAGGAAGTCGGCCTTGACGTCGCGAAACTTGAAAAAGACCTGAACGGTCCGGAAGTGGCCCAGGAAATGGCCCAAGTGCGCGAGCTGGCCCAGGCATTCCAAATCACGGGCACCCCGTACCTTATAATCGGGGATCAAGTGTTCCCCGGCGCGATACCATACGCGCAGATCATGAACGCCTTAAGATAAAAAATCCCGCGAAAGCGGGATTTTTTATCTTAATTAGCAGGTAGCAAATAGCAATTAGCAAATGATGTTAATTACACAACATAGGTGGGGCGGGTTTTTATAAAACCCGCCTTTCCTGTTTGCAAAGCAAACAGGAAACTGTTGTTTGTTTTACAAACAAGGTGTGTTTCATAGAAACACACCCCGCCAACATAAATTAATAATTGCTATCTGATACCTGCCAATTGCTGCCTTTTATGTACCATTTATATACCATTTATATACCAAAAATGTACCTTTTTGGTACCTTTTATGTGCTTTTTATGTGCCTTTTAGGCACACTCTTTTTTGCATTTTTCCACAGAAAACCTCCAAAAAACTAAATCCTTATGACCATTGACCGCATTACTTGACATATAAAATCTTTGTGTTACACTATACTTTATAAGGGGGCGACACGGAAAATGGCGATAGTCCAAAGAACCAGCATACTTGCCGACAAATTCGTAAGATTGGCCGGAACTGCAAAGCCGCTTAATTATCATGCGGTCAAATATCCGGTATTTTATGGGCTGCTTCGCCGGGATTTCATCCAATATACCCAAAAATTGAACAACAATATAGTTTATGCTCAGCTCAATCACCAAACCCAAATAGCGCACGCCCTGTATTTTGAATGGGTCCGCGCGAAACATTATTATTGGGCAGAGATCGTGGGCGACTATGTACACGCGGAAAGCCTGTACTCCGAACTGATGACGGCGGCCGCATGGAGCGCGCCCGCCGACGCGTCCGAGCGAAGGAAAAGCATAATTGTCCGCGCGGGAACCTATAACTATAACGAGCCGGCCGAACCGGCGGCATCGGTACGGGCAAGAAATCCGATCGTCCGCGCCGGAGCATATGATTATAAGTCCGAACCGTACGTCCTGCCGTATCCGGCCCCGAAACCCCTGCAAAGCGTTTACGGCAACATTCAGCGCTCGCGCATAACGGTGCTCTCGCGCATCCAGCGCCAAGCCGCATAAAAATCCCCGCGAAGCGGACCACC
>JAISSM010000033.1 GCA_031273075.1 Rickettsiales bacterium | reverse complement strand
TTCTTTACGGCCGCCTTGCCCGCCGAATTTTCAATCAACTGTTTTATGCCGAGGGTTATGCGCTCTTTCTCCGGATTGATATCCAGAATCTTCGCGGTCACCTCCGTGTCCCTGACGTATTTTTTAAGCTCCGCCTCGTCCAGCCTGTCCCACGAGATATCCGATATGTGCACCATGCCGTCAAGTTCCGGCGTCATTCCCACGAACAATCCGAATTCCGTCACGTTCTTGATTTTGCCAGTCACGACGTCGCCGACGTTGTGCTTCTCAGCGAACTCTTTCCACGGATTTTGAAGCGTCTGCTTATAGCCCAGGGATATGCGCCGCTTGTCGTTGTCGATCCCGAGTATCACGACCGAAACGTCCTGGCCGGATTTGAGTATCTTCGACGCGCTCGCGTTCTTATTCGTCCAGGACAATTCGGAATTGTGAACTAAGCCCTCTATTCCGTTGCCCATGTCTATGAACGCGCCGTATTCGGTAAGCGACGTGACCTTTCCGTCTATGACGTCGCCGACGTTGAACGCCTTGGCCGCGTTTTCCCACGGATCTTCCTCCAGTTGTTTCATGCCCAAAGATATGCGGCGCGATTCGGGATCGAACTGTATGACCTTAACGGTGATTTTCTGTCCGACGTGGACCAATTCGCGCGGGTGGCCCACGCGGCGCCACGAAAGATCCGTGACGTGCATAAGCCCGTCTATGCCGCCCAAATCCACGAACACGCCGTATTCGGTGATGTTCTTGACTTCGCCCTCTATGACCGCGCCCAAAGATATTTTCTTAATCGCCTTTTCCTGGGCCTCCGCGATCGAATCCTGCTGAATCGCGCGGCGCGACACTATCGCGTTCGTGCGCAAAGCGTCCATTTTAAGGATGCGGAATTTGTCCGTCACGCCGACCAGGGACCGCGGGTCCCGAATCGGACGGCTGTCCGCCTGGGACGACGGCATGAACGCGAACACGCCGTTTATGTCGACGGTGTATCCGCCGCGCACGGCCTCCACTATCGTTCCGGTCGGATCCGCGCCTTCCGCGATCGCGGCCTCCAATTCCTTCCACGCCTTTTCCGCGCGCGCCTTTATATACGACAGGACCGCCGTGCCTTCGCGCGATTCATAGCGTTCCACAAATATGTCCACGATGTCGCCGACCTTGGGCGGGTTCGCGCCGAACTCTTTCAAAAGCACGCGGCCCTCCGACTTAAGGCCGACGTCTATCAAAACGAAGTCCGATATTATGTCCTTGACCGTTCCCTTGGTCGCATAGCCCTGCAATGTTTCCTGGGCGCCGAGCGACTGTTCGAACATGGGGCCGAAATCTTCGCCGGCGATGGGGTTGAATAAATCTTTGGATAAATCTTTCATAAATAAAATACTAAAGTTTGCCGTCGGCTTTTGTCCGCCGAGGTCTTGCGGGATTAATCGAAACGCCGCGCGGCCCGCCCCGCGCAACGCGCCGATTATGCCAGATTTTTTCCTTATTGCAAGCGAATTTTACGCGACGTTTCCTGCGGAGCAACGGATACCCGCCTTCCGCCTTCGCCAAGGCTACGGCGGACAGGTCGCGGGTATGACGACCTTTAGGCTATTTGACGATCCCGACGACTTTCCGAACGACGCCCAAGGCGATCGAAACCTCCTTGAACTTTTTTTCGGCCGCGTCGCGCGCCTCTTTTATCCTTTTTTGTACTGCCATTATTTCCGATTCCAGTCCCGCAGGGTGATTCTTGGAATCCAGCCATTTATACAGTTCGTGAAGTCTGGGCTCCAACTCGTGATGAAAATGATCCGGATGGCTTGCCTTCGCAAAATCCCGATATTGTTTTTTAAGCGATTCAGACGACAACTCCGCCGGAAGGCTTATGCCGTGCACTTCAAGGACCAGCATGGCGGTCTTTACCTCAGCCTTGTATTTTTCAATAAAGTCCTCAGAGGCGTCCTTATTGCGGGACTCAAAAAACAATTTATCTCTTGCCTTAGCGCCCTCGGTCTTGATATTTTTCGGCATGACATCGTTAGGCGCGACGCGCGTCTGTTCCCACGGGCGGGCGCGCCTTGGGCGCAATTCGCTTGCTTTGGAGATTTTCGCCAGCATTTCGTCCGGAAGATTCAACATTTTCATCATCTCGTTCGTCCGGTACTGCAGCAGGTTATACTTTTCCACCTTCTTCCATTTCTTGTCGCACATATTCGCCAGCATCAAAACATAATTCCAATAATCATATTTTAGTCCCCCGCCATTTAGCACGAATACGCCGTCTTTCGTGTCATAATCGCGCGGCTCGTCCTCTTTCGGGAAGATATAAGGATTCGTCAAAAGGCGCCTTTGATTCAAGTTCCTCCAAACCTTCGGCGGCAATTTCGAGACGCGCTCTATCAACGGCATTGGAATGTTTCTGAAGAAATAAGGAACGCCGCAACTTGCGTCCGGCCTTTCCGTCGTCCTGTTGTTTTTTATATATTCGGGCGCGGGACGCGCGGCCGCGGCCTTCTTCGAGATCACTTTGCCCTCTTCCGGTTCGGCGTCTATTTCGGGCGCCGGTTCGTCGAACAAAGCCGACATGATGTCGCCGGTCGCTTTGCGCAGGCGTTTTTCATCAATGCTTTCGTATTGCGGTTCGACTTCGATCGCAACCGGCCGGTTGGATAAATCATACAGAGGCAGGTCGTCCAGCAGTTTCCATTCGAACACTCTTTTCCAATCCGGCTGCCAATAAAACTTTTTCCCCCCGTGATGTCGTCTGTGCCACTTTCTGTTAAATTTACCCAGGCGGCTTAAGTATATATCGACCAAAAGGCCCCAAACGTCTTCGAATTCCAATTGACGCGCGCGATTCGGATTATGCGACAACAGTTTATGCTTTTCTATGATACGGATGCAGTAATAATCCAACTTGTTTATAAAAAACTGTTTGTAAAAGCAATAGTTATATTCCTCCTCCCGGGAATTGTCATCCCAAAAAACGGGATTATATTCGCTAAGATCGTCATTTCTTAAATGTAAGGAAAAGCCGTCCGCACCGCCGTACCTTAGACGAAATTCGGTATCCTGCCATTTCAACACGATCGCCAATTTTTTGGGGGTATCCCCGTTCTCGACGCGTATGATCTCCACCTTCTTCCGAAAATAGTGAGGCAACAGATTTAATATTTCTTCTTTTGTCATAATTTTATGCCGTAAGCGCCCGCGCCTGTTCCAATATAAAGGTTTTGAATTTGGTATCCCAGCGCCAAAACGGGCCGGCCCCGCGTATCTTTTTGATTTCCATTCCGCCCGTTTTCGTGTCTACATTTATATCCGCTTCGATCCCGAAAGGTCCCTTGATGTTCACCATATATATCAACCCATACCAATCGAACCGGTATGTCGGACTGTATTTCATATAGCCCATATTAAGGGCCGTCGGGCGGTTTACCAGGCGGTTTGTGGAAAGGTACAGCGTTCGTTTGTAATAATGTTCGTATATGACGTCCCACATCGTTATGTACTCTTCATCAGCGTTCGCGCCCGTCCGGCCCCTTTCAAAAAACGCCTTCACCCCGCCCTTTTCGCCGGGCAAAACCCGAAAGCCTTTTTCCGGCGGCGGCGGCGCGTTCGGCACGCCGGGAAGATCGCCCCTTAAAAATCTGGACTCCTTGATAATCTCCGCCTTCGACATCACTTCCATGGAATCCAAGTCCGCAACATGAAACTCTTCGACCAGTTTGGCGCCGGGGAATTTCCCCGGATTCGCAATATAGGTAATTTTGGAACTTTTCTTATGTACCATGGTAGATTATTGCCATAAACGCACAGTTTGTCAAGCGGGCTTAATATGCGGTATTATGATACCGCTTGACTTTTGGCGTTTCCAGTATATAATTATCCGGACTTGTATGTATCAAATATGCGCAAGTGTTTGTTAAATGGGCATAAAACATGTACTACCATGGTCAAAAATGTACATAAATTGGACATAAACGGTACATAAAAGTGCATAAAATGTACATAAAAGGGGTAAAAATGAACATAAACAAGACTACAAAATCCTTAAAAGCGGCCGAGGCGAAATCCGACTGGTATCTGATCGACGCGACCGGCATCGTATTGGGCCGGCTTGCCGCGTATGTCGCGACCATTCTTCGCGGCAAAAACAAACCCACATACACTCCGCACATCGACTGCGGCGACAATGTCATCATTATAAACGCGGACAAGGTCGCGTTGTCCGGGACCAAGGCCGCAAAGACCAAATTCTTCCGGCACACCGGATGGATCGGCGGGATAAAGGAACGCACTCTCGGCCAAATGCGCGAGGAAAAGCCGACAACTCTTGTCCAAAACGCGGTAAAGCGCATGATGGGGCGCAGAAACAGCGTCGCATTGGCGGACAGGCGGCTTGCAAAGTTGCACGTTTACGCGGGCGCGGATCACAAGCACGCCGCGCAGAAGCCGGTCGCCATCGATTTCGGTTCGCTTAATAAAAAGAATAAAAGAGGTCAATAATGGCAGAAGTAAAAACCAAAGCCGCCGCAAAAAAGACGGTCGTCAAAACGGAAGCGAAAGAAGTGAAAAAAATCAAAACCGCCGCCGCGCCGAAAGCTGTCGCGCCAAAGGCGGCCCCGACGAAAGCGGCCGCGCCAAAAACGGACAAAAAGGCGGAGCTTAAAATTTCCAACGCCACCTATGCGACCGGAAAGCGCAAGGACAGCGTCGCACGCGTGTATCTGGCCCCGGGCAAAGGACAATTCGTAATCAACAATCGTCCCATGGAGGAATATTTTCGCCGCAAGGTTTTACAACTTATCGTGACCCAGCCCTTTACCGTCGCGAACGCGCTCGGGCGTTTCGACGTTCGCGCGACCGTTTCCGGCGGCGGTCTCTCCGGTCAGGCGGGCGCCGTAAAGCACGGGGTCTCGAAGGCGCTTCAATCGGTTGATCCGGATCTTCGCAGCGTTCTTAAAAAGGCGGGATTCCTTACGCGCGACAGCCGCGTCGTGGAGCGCAAGCATTTCGGGCACCACAAGGCGCGCCGGTCCACGCAATTCAGCAAGAGATAAATCCATGATCAAAAAAGACAGGATCAGGGATTTGCACTGTTCCGTTTCCGGCGTGATCCCGGGCGCGGACATAAAAGCGAAGTCCGACGAAATTTTGGCAAAGTACGGCGAGAAGGCGAATATCGCCGGGTTTCGTCCGGGGCATGTTCCCGCCTTTGTCCTTCGTCAAAAATACGGCCCCGCCGCCGACGAGGACGCGATCAACGATTTGATCAACGCCGATCTCAACGCCCTTATATACGACAAGAAAATCCAACCCGCCGGCGCGCCCAAGGCCGATTTGAAAAAATACGCCGACGGTTCCGACGCCGAATACGAACTTGAATTCGATATTCTTCCCGAACTGCCCAGGATAGATTTCGAAAGAATCGTTCTTTCAAAAAAGGCCGCCGATGTTTCGGGCGCCGACGTCGACAGCGCGATCGAAAATATCCGCGCCAATCGCGCGGACTTTCAAAAGCAGGACGCCGGATATAAACTCGTTTCGGGCGATATCGCGATAATCGATTTCACCGGCTTTGCCGGCGGCGTGAAATTCGACGGCGGCGAAGGAAAAAATCACAGTCTTAAACTTGGAAGCGGACAATTCATTCCCGGATTCGAAGAGCAGATCGTCGGGCATGCGTCGGGCGACGAGTTCGAGATCGCCGTAAAATTTCCGGAAAAATACCACTCCCCCGAATTGGCCGGCAAAGACGCCACGTTCAAGGTCAAAGTGACGGAGGCAAGGCGTTCCATGCCGCCCCCCTTGGATGAAAATTTCGCAAAGGAATGCGGGTTCGAGTCCGTCGAAAAAATGAAGGCCGACGTCAAAGAAATTCTTCAGCGTCAAAACGAAGACGCGGCAAAGGCCGATTTGCGGAACCAACTTTTGGACGCGCTTTACGACAAAGTGAGGCTTCCGCTTCCGGAAAGTTTGGTTGCGCGCGAGACGGAGGCGTCCGAAAACAAAGATAAAAAAGAGGCGGAACGGCGCGTGAAGCTGGGCCTTATTCTTGCGCAATGGGGAAACCGGAGTGAAATAAAAGTCGGGCGCGACGAACTTCAAGGCGCGATTTGGGCGGAGGCCGCGCGGTATCCCGACCCGAAGGAAGTTTACGATTTCTATAATAAAAATCAAGACGCACTTTCGACGCTTAACGGCATGCTGTTCGAACGCAAAGTGCTTGACGCGATGATAGAGAAGTGCACGGTCAAATAAAATCCCCGCAAAGCGGGATTTTATTTCAATGAACAATTAACAATTAACAATGAAATAATGTCGCGGGGCAACGCCCCGCGTGCTTATCACTGGACCCCGTGGTCAAGCCACGGGGTGACAAAGGAGAGAGAAAGTCGCGGTATGACAAATAAAACCACCCCGGCGCTTCGCGCCACCCCTCCATAGAGGGGAACTTTGGCTCTGCATGTTTAAGCTCCCCCTCGGCGGCGAAGCCGCCACTCCCCCTCAAGGAGGGGGAGGAGTGCATGATCAGATAGATTTGACAAACCGTATTGTTTGTGTAATTGTAATATCAAAGCAAGGGGCGCAAAATGGCGTATTTCATAAACGGGCAAATGTACAATATGGGCGGCTTGATGGATCGGTTTCATGTCGCGGATTTCAAGACCCTTCCAAAAATGACGAAAGAGGACAGGAAGTATGTTTCCGTCAACAGCAATCCGGCCAGAGTTTTAGCCCGCGATGAAAAAGGCCAGCCGTCCTCCATATTGCAAAAGGAGACATTACAAGAAAACAAAATCATCAAGCGAAAGTATATAATAACCCGGATATTAAAAGTGTCGAAATCGTATATTTTCAAATACTATTCCGAAGTTTTGACAATGCGCGACAATGCGCCGACCGAGTTGTTGCTTGTAAAAAATAACAAATCCGTTTCGGTCAATTTTGACAACAGAGGGAATTTACACTTTATCTGGCTGGGGTCGGGCGACGCAATATATGTCGACCCGGTCGGCAAACTGATCGCGTGTCCGGGATCGTCAAGGAATCCGTTAAAATTTTTCTCGTATTTGGCGTTGGAAAAGAAGGCGTTCGATCTGCTGACAAAGGGTCTGTGACGCGCGAAATAAAAATCGCCCTTGCGGGCGATTTTTATTTAATTAGCAATTAGCAGGTAGCAAATAATAGTTAACAGTTAACAATGATTGTCGCGGGGCGTTGCCCCGCGTACTTATCACTGGACCCCGTGGTCAAGCCACGGGGTGACAAAGGAGAGAGAAAGTCGCGGGATGACGAATAAAACCACCCCGGCGCTTCGCGCCACCCCTCCATAGAGGGGAACTTGGCTCTGCAAGGAGGAGGCAGGAACCACCCCGCCTTACTATGCTTCTTCTATAATGGATTTTATTTTCGCGGGGACGTCGGCGATTTTGACGCGCGTTTGCTTCATGGTGTCGCGGTCGCGCAAGGTCACCATACCGTCTTCAAGCGTTTGGTGGTCGATCGTAATGCAAACCGGGGTTCCTATCTCGTCATGTCGGCGGTAATTTTTTCCGATGTTGCCGCTGTTCTCCACAACGATTCGGCCAAGGTTCAGGCGCCTTAAATCCGCCGCTATTTTTTCGGACGTTTTCAAAAGTTCCGGAACATTCCGCGCCAGCGGGACGACCGCGGCCTTCACCGGCGACAAAGACGGTTTCATTTTCAAGACTGTGCGCGTATCGCCATTCTCCAATTTTTCCTCCGTGTACGCGTTGTCCAAGACCGCCATCATCGCGCGGTTCACCCCCATCGCCGTTTCTATCACGAACGGAATGAAACTTTCGCCGGTCTCCGCGTCCTTGTAATCAAGCTTCGCGGTGCTGTCCTTATTCTTAGGGCCTTTGGTATGCGATCCCAAATCATAATCCCGGCGGTTATGTATCCCCTCCACCTCTTCAAACTCTCCGAAGAAATCATATTCTATGTCGGTCGCCGCCTTCGCGTAAAAG
>JAISSM010000007.1 GCA_031273075.1 Rickettsiales bacterium | reverse complement strand
CCCGCTAATTGCTACCTGCTACCTTTCTTTTGATCTCCCTGACGCGTTCCATATCATACCCCATGGCTTTTATATGCGCGCCGACAAGATGTTCCGGCAGCGGCGCGGCCTCCGGAAGTTTTCGGTTTTTCAGCGATTACGTGTTGAACCAGTATTGCTTGTCCGCTTCGATCGGCCGATGCGCCCAGCCTTGATATATCACCAGCTGTTTTTTATCGTCCAGGGTGCGTATTTCCATTTCCGTATACAGATTTTTTTCCTTTTTCTCCTCTTTTTCGACTTCTTTGCCCTTGTCGTCTTTTTCCTTCTTTTTTTCGATCTTGATTTCCTTGCCCATCATTTCGGAGAATTGCGTCGCCGTTTTCACGTCGTTTTGGCGAAGCACGACTTTTCCCGCGGTGGTGGATATGATGGTCGCGGCCGCGTCTTCGCCATAGCGCTCCGAGATCTGGTGCAGATCCTGGCCGATTATAAGATACGAAACCTTGCACCCGCGCCCGAGGTCGGGTCCTTGGATCACGGCTTTAAGCCTTTGCATCTTGGGCATTTCGTCAAGGACGAACAGAACCGGGAACGGCCCCAGCTTTTCGCCGGCGGACACGCTGTCCGGATGGTTGGCCAAAAGAAATTGGCTCATAAGTTCTATGAATATGGCGGTTATGGGATTCACGGCGTCCGCGTCGACCATGTTTATGGAAAGGAAAACGTGAACCGGCTTCCACTTGCCGTCCTTCGGGTCTTTGATTCCGCGAAGATCGGTGAAATGGAAATCGCTGTGGCTTGTGCGGTTCCGAACGGCGGCGTTCCTGAAAATGCCCAGCCCGACCATGACGGTGGACAGTATGGACCCGCGCTCCTTATCCGGCGTGTTGGCCAGTTGGGTCAGCTCCAATATCGACCTGTGGGCGTACCCGAATTGCCGCGCTTCGTTCACGGCGTCTATGAACAGGTCGCGCATCGGATCGGCCATCATGATCATCTGGTCGCCGGCCTTGCGCCGCGCCTCCATGTCCTCCGCGATGCGGATTTGGTTCATGTTAAGCCAGTCCAACAGCATGGACAGGGAGGCCTCGCGCCCGTGCCACGCCGGGGGGATGTTGGCCCACGTCCCGATGTGAACGTAATTCGCCTCGTTCAGGCGTCCGGTCGAAAGAAGCGTCTGGGCGGCCTGGGCGTTGACGTCGTTCATCCGCATATAGTATTCCGCCAAAACCGACGCGTCGTCTTGGTCGAACTTTCCGGCGCGAAGCCGCGCGTGGAAATAGTCGTCCGCCTTGGCCATATCGATTTTGGACACTATGAATTGAACAAGTCCGGACAGGGCGTTGCGGCCGGAAACGGTCCAGTGCGGATCGGCGGTCGTGGACGATTTGTCCGGAATAAGAACCGTGCATATGGAATCTATGTAAAGATCGCGCATCTCCTGCTGGAACGGCACGTGAACCGGCGACAAAGGATTCCACGACGGATAATAAATGTCTTTTATCGGATCGTCCTGGCCGGCCCAGTTCATAATGAACACGAAACCGTGCTTCGCGCACCACCCGCTTGTGATCTGCTTTAATTCCGGCTTCGGGTCGTTTATTATGGTGGACACGTTGTGTGCGCATTCGAATATGGTCGGGACCACGACGCCCGCGGTCTTTCCGGTGCCGGGGGGCGCGACGCAAAGGGCCGACAATGTTTCGGGCATTTTGAGGGGTCTTTTTTTGAAATAGCCCAGAACTATCATGAATCCGTCGAACAGCTTCATCTTTTTGATCTCGGACTCGACGGCCTTGCGGGACGAGTACTCCGCGTAAACGTCCTTGCCGTATGGATTCAGCTCTTTCTCAAAGGCGTCGTTGCGCAGCATATGATAAAGGATAAGGGAAACGAGGGGGGCCAAAGCCGCCATATCCGGCCGAAATAAACATCGCCCGAGCCAGCCTGGGACTTCGGCGAAAACCGAAAATCCATAGGAATAGAACATATTTTCGAAAAAGATTTTTACCCACGCATAGGTCGCGGGGGACCATCCGTACCGCGCGATGTGCTCCGCGCATAAACCGAAGGCAAATCCGAAATAGCACAAAATCCACACCGCGATGTTCCAGCGCATGATCCAGAACATCTGGGCATACGGATCCTGCTCGTGTATCTTGTATTTGCTTGAATCGAAAATACCGATGCCCTTGCCCTTGCCCGACAATGAAAATAATTTGAATCCGTCCGCCATACCGCCATTATACCACATTTTCGCGTCCGCCGCGACCTTGGTCGCGGATGCGACGGACGCGAATAAAGTTCCCCTCTATGGAGGGGTGGCGCGAAGCGCCGGGATGGTTCTTTCTTCATTCTTAATTCTTCATTAATAGTGTATAATTGACGCATGCTAAGGATCGCAAAATTTTTATCCGACAATGGCGTGGCAAGCCGCCGCGGGGCGGAGGCGCTGATAGCCCAAGGCCGCGTGTCCGTAAACGGGGAAACGATCAAAACCCCCGCGACGTTCGTGTCCGGCAAGGACGACGTGGCGGTCGACAATATCTCTGTAAAACCGAACCGCGATCGAACTGCGGCGCCGGAAATCCACCTGTTCCATAAACCGACGGGCTGCATATGCTCGACTAAGGATCCGGAGGGCCGCCGCACGATATACGACGTCTTGGGCGAAAAATACAAACGCTTAAAATACATCGGCCGCCTTGATTATAATACGAGCGGCCTTTTGATTTTGACGACCTCCGGCGCGCTGGCGCGCGAATTGACCCTGCCGTCGTCGGGGCTGGCCAGAACTTATATCGCCAAAGTCGGCGGAACGATGACGATGGACGACGCGATGCTGAACCGCGTGCTGGCGCCGATAAAGAGGGGGATAAAAATAGACGGCATAATATACAGGCCGATGAAAATCGACCGCATCGACGCGTCGACGCTTAAAATCACGATTACGGAAGGCAAGAAAAACGAGATTCGACTGACATTCGCGCACGTAAATCTTCCGATAAGAAAACTTCACCGCATATCGTACGGACCGTATGAGCTGGGCGATTTGCGGGCCGGGGAAATAAGGAAAGTCAAAACCGCCCCATCCCGCCGTTCACGTGAATGACTTGCCCGTTGATATAGCCCGCCTCATCGGACGCAAGGAAAACGCACGCGGCGGCGACGTCCGAAGGAAGCCCGAACCGTCCGGCCGGGATCTGTTTAAGATATATGTCTTTAAGTTCGGCCGAAAGCCCATCGGTCATCGGCGTTTCTATAAATCCGGGCGCGATGCAGTTCGCCGTGATCCCGCGCGACCCGGCTTCGGCCGCGACGGACTTGGTCATCGCGACGATCCCGCCTTTCGACGCCGCATAGTTGGCCTGCCCCGCCCCTCCGATCGCGCCTATTATGGACGACATGTTTATTATGCGCCCGAACCTCTGCTTCATCATGGGGATGATCGCGGCGCGGCAAAGACGAAAAGTCGCCCGCAAATTCACATCCAGTACCTCGTCGAATTGTTCGTCCGTCATCCGCATTAAAAGCGTGTCTTTCGTTATCCCCGCGTTATTGATTAAAATATCGATTTTCCCGGCTGTTTTGATGGTTTCGGCAATGATGCGCTCGGATTCACCGACATTTGAAAGATCGGAAACCATAAACTTCGCCCGCCCGCCGCACGCGGATTTAAGCTTTTCTTCGTCGCGCCCGGTGGCGACGATCGTGGCGTTCGCCGCCGCGAAAGCGTCGATCAGCCCCCGCCCTATCCCGCCGCTCGCGCCCGTGATCAAAACAACCTTGCCGTTAAGTTCGAACATGTTCATGCCTCTAATTTATAACAGTTGGATTCTGGCAAAATGCGGCGGCAGAGTCCAGTCAAAACGCTGCCCGGCCCGACTTCGACGAATTCCGAAACTCCAAGCCCGCGAAGATACAGGATCGACTCGCGCCATCTGACCCCGTGGGTAAGCTGATAAACCAAGGACTCTTTTATCTCGCGGACGTCTTCCATAACTTCGGCGCTTCTGTTGGACACGAAAGGAATGACCGGGGCCTTCCATTCCACTTCGCCTATGGCCGCGCGGAATTGATCCGATATCGAAAGCATAAGACTCGAATGGGCGGCGATATTTACGGCCAATTTTTTTACGATCTTGGCCCCGCGCTCTTTTGCGATCTCCATGGCCTTTTCGACGGACGAAACGCTGCCGGAAACCACCCATTGGCCGCCGCCGTTGTCGTTGGCCGGCTCGCACCCGGCCTCGATGCAAACGGCGACCGCATCGACGTCTCCTATAATCGCGGCCATAGAGCCCTCGCCGACACTTTGCATAAGTTCGCCGCGGCGGCGAAGCAGGCGCGCGATGTCTCCGATCTTGGCGGCCCCGGCCGCGCAAAGCGCGGCGTATTCGCCCAAAGAATGTCCCGCTACAAAAGATACATCCGGCACGGCGGAGGCGGCCTCGGCCGTGTTCTTTAATGCATCCGCTGCGGCCTTGGCCGCAGATGCGACGGATGCATGCATTGATGCGCCCGCCGCGACCTTGGTCGCGGATGCCACGGGCGCATTTATGTCCGCCGCACCAGACACGGCGGAGGCGGCGACATTGATGTTCAGTATGCCGGAGACGTCGGTATCGACCGACGTCGATGCGACCGGCACACCGGCGCTGACTGACGCGCCTTTCATCCACATGGCCATGGACGCGGCGAATATCGCCGGCTGCAAATTGACCGCCTTGTTCAATTCCTCTTCCGGACCGTTGAATATGATTTCGGACAAATCAATACCAAGCGCCCTGTCGACTTCATCGAACGCCGCGCTGGGAAGGCCCGCCCCCATCCCGACGCATTGTCCGCCCTGCCCTGGGAAAATATACGCCTTTTTCATAATTATCTCTCCGCTTTTCTCAGCTTTCTCTCCGCGGCGGATTTGATGATAAGCCCGTCGTCGGACAAAAAAATCGCCTTTCGATATGCCTTCGCCGCCTCCGGTTTAAGCCCTTTGCGAAGACGCAGATCGCCGAGATTCATGAACAGCTCGCTGCATTCTTCGGAAACGCGCCCGACCCGCTCTAAAATTTCAAGCGCCGGATCGACCCCCTCTTTGGCCAAAACTACCATTGAGAGCACGCTCCAATACTCCACGTTCGCCGGGAACGCCCTTATAAGGGATATCGCGTAACGATATGCCTCGTCCAGGGACTCTTTTTTGGCGGCCCAAACGCGCGCCTGCATGGCCATTATGCCGGCGTCCATGGGGGCGATCGCCGCGGCCGCGGCAAGATCGGCCTCGGCGTTGTCAAAACGGGCGGCCATATAAAAGGCCTGGGCGCGAAGCCGAAGAAAATACGCGCGGCCTGCGGTCGGCAATTCCGGCGTTTTAAGCGCCCGGCTAAGCATTCTTATCGCGTCGAATTCTCGGCCGCTTTGCATATTTTTCTTGAACAGCGCGGCTATGGCGGGAAGGAAAAGCGGGGATTTCCCAAGGATTTGATTCACGCCGCGAACATATTTGCGGCCGGCCCCGGCTTTTTCGACGATTTTCATATTTATGAACGGCCCGTAAACCGGATTGTCGTAAAGACTTTCCCAATACTTTTTATAGTTGTCGGATCCGGCCGCGAAGAAATATCCGCCGGTGTAATAGTTGACGCTGTCCGGAACTGCGCCGAGAAGCATGGCGGCGCGCAAATTCAAAAGCCCCGCGTCCGAGACGGTGACCCCGCCGTCGTGCGAAACATATTGAACCAGCATGGCGCCCAGCATCTTTGCGGGCGTGTCGTAAAACTCCCAGTCCGCGTTGATATCGGCGTTTGCCATATACATCCCGCCGGGCGTGGAAACCCAACTTTTGTAAAGCTCGTCGCGATCCTTGTCGAATCCGTGCTTTTTATAGAACGACATTACAAGATGATAATCGCCGATATTCATAAAGGTGTCGGACACTTTTTGAAAGTATTTTCTTGCGGTCTTGGGGTTCTTGGTCGCGGCGTAAACGGTCGCCTTTGCGAAATTTTTCCACGAATTGTTGGCGCTTGGAACGGAATCTATAAATTGAACGGCTCGATCTATCCTGTCCCGAACCCCCGCTCCGCCGCCGGCCCCGACGGTCGCCCAAATGCGGAACGGCGCGGCTATAAGGCTTTTTTCATTTTTATATTCCTTGAAAACGTCTTTCCAGTTCCCGGCTTTTCCCTGATTCGCGGCCCAAATGACCCTGTACGCGGATACGGCGCCGCCTCCCTTTTTAAGCCCGTCCGTATCGGACAGAGAGGCGCCGTCAAGGAACATTACAAGATCGCGGGTATTGGCGACAATGCCGATTTTAACATCCGAAAGGTTGTCCAGGAACTTGGCCGCGCGGCCGAAGTCGTCGATATAAACGGCGTGTTGAACGGCAAGCCAGTCCCCGAATTTTGACGCGGAGTCCAAAGGCGAAACCATGCTTAAATCCGGCTCTTTTGCCTTTTCCACGCCCAAAGGCCCGACACCGATCCAGACCGAAACGGCGCCGATGAGAAACCCGAAAACAAACCAAAGCGACAAACCGCTTCGCCGCGCTACATCTTTCTTCATTCAACGATTATACCATAAATATACCTCTCGGCAAGCCAAACCCTTTTCCTTATTTGTCATCCCGCGGTTAAACCGCGGGATCCAGGTAATAAGCACGCGGGGCAAAGCCCCGCGACATTCATTGTTAACTGTTAATTGTTCATTGTTAATTATTGTTAACTATACTAAAATACCAACATGACCGCCGAACAAAAATTTACCGCCTTTGAGCGCATGCTTTCGGACTGGGGGCGAAGAATGAACCTGGTGTCGAAAGGCTCCCTTTCAAATATAAGGGAAAGGCATATAAACGACTCGCTTCAGCTGGCGGCGCATATACCCAAGGACAAAACCGTGATAGATTTGGGAAGCGGCGCGGGGTTCCCGGCCGCGGTTTTGGCGATTTTGGGGTATAAAGTCATAGCAATTGAGTCGATCGGCAAAAAATGTCGGTTTTTGGAGGCCCTGAAATCCGAATTGAACCTTCCGAACCTGACGATAATAAACGACAGGGTCGAAAACGCCCTGCCCCGAATCGCCGGAAAGGGATTCCGGGCCGAAAATTATATATTCACGGCGCGCGCGTTCGCCCCGCTGATCCGCATACTTGATTTGACTCAAAAACTTGACATACCTTATGTGCTGTTGAAGGGGAAATCCGCACCCGACGAAATTGCGCTGGCCCTTGGAAAATATAACTTTGGGGCGGAAATGATACAAAGCGCGACTGGCGACGGATTTATAGTAAAGTTGACAATCAACCGGTTATGTGCCGCAAAACGCAAGAATACATTGCCGCACATGCGAACTATTGTAAGTTGAACCGCTTGCAAAAAAAAACCGAATCGTATAGACTGCCGTCCATAAACATAAAGGACTGAAAGTTTATGGCAAAAATCATTGCGTTTGCGAATCAAAAGGGCGGGGTCGGGAAAACGACCACGGCCCTGAATGTCGGCGCGTCTTTGGCCGCGGTGAACAAATCGGTCCTTTTGATAGATTTGGATCCACAGGGAAATGCCGGAACGGGCCTTGGTTTTGTGCGAAGTTCTTTCTCGCGCTCGATATACAGGGTTATTATGGGATCCAGCATGGCCTCTGAAAATATATTGACCACATCGGTGAAAGGCATGCATATTATTCCCTCGACGCAACAGCTTTCCGGCGCGGAGGTGGAGCTTTTGGACATGGACCGGCGCGAAACGCGCCTTAAAATGGCCCTCTTCGAAGTCCGCGCGAATTACGATTATGTCCTTATCGATTGCCCGCCGGCCATGGGATTTTTGACGGTGAACGCATTGGTCGCGGCGGACTTTTTGATCGTCCCGCTTCAATGCGAATTTTTGGCGCTCGAGGGCCTTTCCCAAATGATGAACTCGACCGAAATAATCCGCGACAAGTGGAACCAAAAACTTGAACTTATGGGCATACTCCTTACCATGTACGACCGCCGCAATAATCTGTCCAAGGCGATAGAGGACGACGTCCGGAAAAATTACGGGGACAAAGTGTTTCAAACGATCATCCCAAGGAACGTCCGCGCGTCGGAGGCGCCCAGCCACGGAAAGCCGATTCTGTTCTATGACTTCAATTCGATCACCGCCCAGGCGTACCTTAAATTGGCGACGGAGGTCGTGGATCGAACCTAGGAAAAGCGGACTCAAAGTTATTTCACATGAAATATCGATTCGAAGAACCGCGGAAAACAAACAAAAAAGAGGAAAATTATGGCAAAATTTGGACTTGGAAAAGGCCTGAAAGACCTTCAGGCGGAAATGGGGCGGGCGCCCGAAATGGCGACCCTCACCGGAATAGGAGAGCGCGTCGTCGTGCGCCCGATTCCCGTAAAAGAAATCGGACCGAACCCCGATCAACCGCGGAAAACTTTCCTTGAAAGCGACCTTCAAGAACTGGCCAACTCTATCAAGGAACACGGGGTGCTTCAACCGATCATCGTCCGGACGGCGGCGACCTCGGGCGGCGGCTATGAAATCGTGGCGGGGGAACGCCGCTGGCGCGCGTCGATCATGGCGGGGAAAGACACGATTCCGGCCTTGGTCAAAACGATAACGTCCGAAAACGCCATGGAAGTCGCGCTGATCGAAAATGTTCAGAGGGAAAATCTTAACGCGATCGAGGAAAGCGATGCGTACAAAAGCATCATGGAAAAGTGCGAATACGGAATACCGGATCTGGTCAAACTCATCGGCAAATCGGAATCTTATATAAGGAACATTCTTCGCCTTGGCGGACTTCCGGAAAACGTAAAAGCGCTGGTCAAATCGGGGGAGTTGAGCGCAAGCCACGCGCGAACTTTGGCGGTGGCGGAGGACCCGATGGCGATGGCCCAAAAAATAATTTCCAAAAATTTATCGGTTTCGGAGGCGGCGGATTTGGTAAAAACTGGCCCGCGGAACCGCCTGGCGCGGAGAATCATCGTAAAGGACGATTTCGAGGTGAAAACCGCGGCCGAATACCAAAAGAAAATCGAGGACGCGCTTGAGGTCAAAACCAAAGTCCTGATAAAGCCGTCCAGAAGGGGAAGCGTCACCGTGTATTTCAAAAACATTGGAGAGCTTGAATTATTGACCGTTATACTGACCCGCCCGGGCGGAAAATAATATGGCGGAGTTGATCGATATTTATGACGGGAACGGAAACCTGATCGGCGCGGCCGATCGTGTTGTCGCCCACGCGTTCGGACTTTGGCATAAAACGATCCATTGCTGGATAATATGCGAGGGCAAACTGGTGTTCCAGCGGAGAAGCCTGAAACTTTCCGACAATCCCGGGAAACTTTATACGACCGCAAGCGGGCATATCAAATCCGGAGAATCCCTGCGTCAAGCCTTCGAGCGCGAAGTTTCCCAAGAAATCGGGATCATGGTCGATGATCCTAAATATCTGGGGGAGGGGCCTTGGGTCTGCGATGTGAAAAAATCCGACGGAACGTATATGTTCGACAAGGCCTTCGTAAACTCTTTCTTTGCCGAATATAAAGGGGGGCTGGAAGATTTCAAGTTCAACGACGGCGAAGTCGACTCTATAACCGCGATCGACCTTGCAAAATTCGCCGAGTGGTCGCGCAAAGCCGACGGACAAATCGACGGGATCGAATGGAACGGAAAAATCCTGTCCGACGTCAAGTTGGATGATTCCGACTTTTTGATAAACCCTGGCGAAACGATTTATAACAAATACGGCCGGCCGGCCGAACGAATCAAACAAGAAACCCTTGTGAAAAATAAATGAAAGACAGAATCAAAATCCGCTTTGCAGGTCCGGATGATTTGAACGAATTGACGGACCTGTTCGTGCTGTTCAAGGAATATTTCCGCGCGCTTGACGGGAAAGACAAAATCAAGCCGCCGATCGCCGCCTATAAGGCCCAAATCAAAAGTCTGAATTTTTCAACAAAGCCGATTTTAAGAACCTTGGTGGCCGAGCAGGGCGGCCGCCTTGTCGGGGCGATTTCATTTTCCAAGGGATGGAACTGTGATTTCGGCACGCATTACGACCTGCCGTATTTCTTTATCCAAAAAGAGTTTCGCGGAAGCCGCGCGGCCCTGTTGTTTTTCGCCGCGATAAAAAAACTTGCCAAAAAGGAAAAAATCGCATCGTTGGTATTCAGCGTATACGGCCCGAATAAAAGCGCGGCGAAATTGTACGAACACATAGGCGCAAAATACTGGGCCGACAAAGACGAGCATTTCATGTATTTGAAACTTGGCGGTTAAACATTCCCGTCAAATTCCGACAGAGTTTATGATATAATAACACCATGAGAAAATTCGGGTTTATTCCGCTTGTTTTGGCGGGGACGGTTGCGTTCGCCGCCGATGCGGCGACTGCGCCGCGCGGAACCGCTGTGCGCGGTCGCGCCCCAACGCAGACCGCGGCCCCGGCGCAAGCCCCGGCCGCAACGGGCGGGGCGGGTGGCGGGGCGGTCGCGGCGCGCGCCGCGAAAAAAAGTTCCGCCTTATTTGCCGGCGATACGCCGAAAATCGCCGCGTCCAAAGCCGCCGGTATCGAGGGCGATCCATGCAAAGAGGAATACTGGGGCTGTATGGATCAATTCTGCATTATCGACAACGATAACGGCGCCCGATGTTCATGCTCCAACGACATCATAAAGTTGGACAAGGAATACAACGAGGTCGTTGCAAAAGTGGAAGCCGAAATAAATCGCGCTTCTGAAATCGAGACCCAAATCGAATTCGGCGGCGAAGTGGAGGTCAAAAAGAGCCGGCGGCGCGCGGCCGTCGTCGATGTGAAAGACGGGGACGAAGAGGAAGAGTGCGGCGCGGACGACATCGCGTGCAAAATAGGCGCGGCCAAATACAACGCGGCCGCAAAACTTTGCGAGACCTTGGTTTCGCCGGAGTGCAAATCGGGATATTCGTTCGCAAAACTTCAATACAGCCAAAACGTCAGAAACGATTGCAACGCCTATCAGCTGATCATCAAAGACGCGAAAGGGAAGGGCGCGGAGGCCGCGGCCGAAGCGCGAAAGCAGATGCGCGAGACCGCGGCCGGTCAATTCGAGGCCCTTAACAAATTCAACGAAAGCGAATGCCGGGTGGAGCTTCGCGCGTGCATGTCGGGGCCGGACGTTTGCGGGGCGGACTGGAAGAAATGCGCCGGGCGCGAGATCGACGATTTCAGGTTCCACTGCGAGAAAAAGGTTTTGGATAATTGCCAGGCGGTGCGCGAGGCGGTCTGGACCGGCTTTGCCGGAGAGATCGCGCCGACCCTTTCCTCCATCGCATTGGACAACGAAAGCGAAAAACGCAAGGGCTGTCTGACCCGGATATCGAACTGCATAGTCAAGGCGTGCCAAGACGACATTGCCGGAACGGGCGAGACCATGGACGGGTGTCTGTCGCGTCCGGAAATGGCAAGAAGTTTTTGCAAAATCGAATTGGACGAATGCGACGGGCAGGGCCTTATGTGGACGTTCGTGAAACAGAAACTGGGCGCGCTTCGGGTCGACCGATGCACCGTCGAGGTCAAGGAATGTCTGACCCGGGACCTTGCGTGCGGATCGGATTACGGGCAATGCCTCGGGCTCGATCTTGCCGCGATTTATAAAATGTGTCCTTTGGACAAGCTTGTCGTGTGCAAACAGGACAATCCGAAGTTTTCCCTTTCCGACGTGGAGAATATCGTTCGCGGAATATTCCTTCAAATCGACAACAAACAGCTTGACGATTGCGTCGCCCTTGTCGACGAGAAAATGACGGAGATTTGCGGGTCGACCGTGAACTGCGACAAATTTACCGACGCGGAACTTGGAACCAAATCCCTTAGATACAGGGAATCCGACGGCAATCATATCATCAGCGGGATCGTGAACTGGGGCGGCGTAATGGTGGCCGACGGATCCGAGTGGGCGGCCTGCGCGGCCGGGAAAAACAAGAACTGCGGCGACCTGACCAAAGCGGGAACGCTTTTGGTCGACGACTATGTCAAAAAAATGTCCGATGTCGCGGTCGACGAGAACGCGGCCGCGCTTGTGACCGCGAGCAACGAGTCCGTCGCGAACGAGCTTAAATCCGTCGCCGGGGAAATCAACCGTATTATCGGAATGATCGAAAGCGATCAAAAAATCGGATGGTGCGTAAACGGGCGCGACCTCGGCCAAGTGACCGGGCAAAAGGAGACGACCGCGGCGCGCTTTCCGCTTCTTATGCAGACGCCGCGCCGGATCATCGCGGAGGCGGGCCTGGCCAAGGCGGTCGCGAATCACAACGTCCGACTGCAAAATCTGATCGCCGAGGCGCAAAAAAAGGCGGATGCCAAGGCCGCGGCCTATATGTGTTATTCGAAACCGCTTACGGCCGCGGGCCGAAGCGTGCCGGAATTCTCGAACGGGGACGCCGACGGCAATTACGGCTCTGTCAAAGTTATCGGAAAGCAGGGGGCGAGCGACGCCGAAATAATGGCGCTCGCGGGGACTCATACGGTTAAAATCGACGACATACTGACCAAGGACATAACCGCGGCGTGGAGCCCCGAAAAAATGACGTGCCGGATATGCGTCGTGGATAATTTCAAAGGCAAAAGAAAATACGTGGATCCGAGGGCGGGGGAGGCCGAGGCCCTGAAAAAAGCCCTTGAAGAATTGGCCGAAAGGAAACAACAATACAAGGACGACGTCGCCTCCGGCGCGGCGAAGGCGGCGGGACTGGCCGCGGCGGCGGCCCTTACCGGAGTCGGAATAACCGTCGCGATCACCGCGGTGCAGGTCTCCGCGCTTGCCGCGGCGGGCGCGACGACGGTCGGGGTGGTGGGCGCGGCGACCGCCGGGGCGACGGTTGCGATCGGATCCTCGGCGCTGGGCACTTCTCTGGCCGTCGCCGGGGCGACTGCGGCGGTGCCGGTCGTCGGGTGGGTCACGGCGGCCGTCATAGCGACCGCGGCGATCGTGGCCACCGTGGCGATAGCGTCCGTCAAGCACGCGGATCCGATGGAGGACTTTGTCGACAGGAAAGTGGATTACTGCGTCGACGAGGAAATGGGAACAACGGACTGATAAATGATCGACAGAAGAAATTCCAGAAAAGTTTTCGTGGGAAACGTCGCGGTCGGAGGCGGCGCCCCCGTGACCGTTCAGTCTATGACCGGCGCGGCGGTTGACGACGTAGAGGGAACCGTTCGCCAAATCGACGAATGCATGGACGCCGGGGCCGCGATCATGCGCGTGTCCGTTCCGAATGAAATCGCGGCCGAAACCCTTTCCAAAGTAATCAAGCGCGCCAAAATTCCGATCGTCGCGGATATTCATTACGATTGGCGCATGGCGATCCTATCCGCGGACGCGGGCGCGGCCTGTCTTCGCATAAATCCGTCGAACATAGGATCGGAGAAAGGGGTGCGGGAATTGGTTGCCGCAGCCAAAGCGAACAAATGCTCTATCCGAATCGGGGTCAACGCCGGAAGTCTTGAAAAGGACCTTCTTGAAAAGTATGGAGAGCCGTGCGCTGATGCGATGGCCGAAAGCGCCCTCGTTCAGGCGCGAATGCTTCAAGACCTGGGATTCGGCGATATAAAAATCAGCGCGAAGGCGTCGGATGTCAAAATGACGATAGAGGCGTATGAGAAAATAGCGGAGGCGGGCGATTGGCCGCTTCACCTTGGCGTGACGGAAGCGGGCGGTTTGACGGACGGAAGCATCAAGAACGCAATGGCGTTCGGATACCTTTTGGGACGGGGCATCGGCGACACCATTCGTGTGTCGTTGTCGGCGGAGCCCGTCGAGGAAGTCCGGGCCGGGATAAAAATGCTTCGCGCGTTCGGGCTTTGCGACCGCGGTCTGAACATAGTGTCGTGTCCGACCTGTTCGAGAAAGTGCTTTGATGTGATCAAAATCGTCCGAATGCTTGAAGAAAAATATCCGGATATTAAGGCAAAGGTCAAAGTCGCGGTCATGGGCTGTATCGTAAATAGGCAGGAGGCGGGACGCGTCGACGTCGGCGTTTATGGGAGCGATCGGGGCGAAGCGATGCTGTGCGTTCATGCGAAAGAACCGGAAAAAATCGCCGAAACGGATATTTTAGCCAGGCTTTGCAAAGAGATTGATAAAGTGATATGTAATATGTGATATGGTGGGCCACGGTTGTGTGACGAGAGGTTCCGCAAAAACCACGAATCCCGAATCGCGAATCGCGAATCCCGTATCACATATCACAAAGGAATAAAAAATGATCATAGAGAAGGCGGGATTTTTGGGGTTTTGTCCGGGCGGCAAAAGGGCGGTGGAGATCGCCGAGCAAAATCCGAACTCGTTCGTCACCGGCGATGCCATAGTTTATAATTCCTTCGTGTCGGAACGGCTTGAACGGGACTTCAACGTCACGGCGATCAAAAATATTGCCGAGATCCCGGACGGCGCCAATGCCGTAATCCGCGCGCACGGAATAGGGAAAACGGAAGAAGAGAGCCTTCAACGCCGCGGAGTTAAAATTGCGGACGCAACTTGCCCGAATGTGAAAAAGACCCACCGCATAGTCGAAGAACTTCGCGCGGAGGGCCGGCATATATTTATTCTGGGCGACCCCGGCCATCCCGAAGCGGCGGGCATTAAAGACAGGGCGGGGCCGAATGCAACCGTGATTTCCAGCGCAACGGACATAGATATCTCAAAAATTCCGGAATCGTCGGCCCTTGTTTCGCAGACGACCAAGACGTCCCGGGAGTTCTATGCGGCCGCACAAGTTCTGTCCGAACACAGCCGCGATTTCATAAAATTCGACACTATCTGCCCGAACACGCGGCTCAATCAGGCCGCCGCGGTCGAGCTTGCCAAAAAATGCGACATTATGATTATTATCGGCGGGGCCCGGTCGACCAATACGAAAATGCTGGGCCAAATAGTCGGCGAATTTTGTCCGCGCGTTCATATTGTCGAATCCGCTTCGGATATCAAACCGGAGTGGTTCGTCGGCAAAAAACGCTGCGGGATCGCCGCGGGCCTTTCCACGCCGAACGGCGTCGTCGACGATGTCGAATATACTATTCGACAATTAGCATGATTGTTTGCTTCGCAAACAAGGTGTGTTTCATAGAAACACACCCCACCCACACTATTTGACTGTTTACTGTTGACTGTGGACTGTTGACTAAAAAACCGCCTTGCGGCGGTTTTTTTATTGCAATCCGCGTGCGGTTGCTTTATACTGGAACCATGCTTAAAAGCCTGATGAAATATTTTTCCAGCGATATGGCGATAGACCTTGGAACCGCGAACACCCTTATCTATGTCGCGGGACACGGAGTCGTGTTGAACGAGCCTTCGGTCGTGGCCGTCATGGAAAACCGTCTTCTCGGACGGAAAGAGGTTTTGGCGATCGGGGTGGAGGCCAAACAGATGCTTGGGCGCACGCCGGGAACCATTTCCGCCATACGCCCGCTTCGCGACGGGGTCATAGCGGACTTTGAAATCGCGGAGGAGATGATCAAGTATTTCATTCGCAAGGTTCACAAGAATTTCGCGCTTGCCGCGCCGATCATCATCATCTGCGTGCCGTCGTGCGCGACCCAGGTCGAACGCCGCGCCATTCAGGAAGCGGCCGACAGCGCGGGCGCGCGCAAAGTTTACATTGTGGAGGAATCCACGGCGGCGGCCGTCGGCGCCGGGCTTCCGATCGACCGGCCGGTAGGTTCCATGATCCTGGACATCGGCGGCGGAACGACGGAAGTCGCGGTCATGGCGCTGGGCGGAGTGGTTTACACCAACGCGGTCCGCGTCGCGGGCGACCAGATGGACCTTGACATAATCGACTATGTCCGCAAAAACAAGAATCTTCTTATCGGCGAGACGACGGCCGAGGAAATCAAAAAGAAAATCGGATGCGCGATCGCGCCGAAGGACAAAAAGGACGAATTGGCGATGTCCATCAAGGGCCGCGATCTTCTTACCGGCGTGCCGCGCGAGACCGTAATCACGGAGACCCAGGTCGCCGCGGCGCTTTCGCAGACCACGAACAAAATCATCGACACGGTCAAGCAGGCGCTTGAGCTTACGCCGCCGGAATTGTCCGCCGATATCGTTGACTTCGGCATCGCGATGACGGGCGGCGGGTCCATGCTTCGCGGATTGGACCTTGCCATCCGGAACGCGACGAACCTTCCGGCGTTTCTGGTGGACGAGCCGTTGTCGTGCGTGGCGCGCGGATGCGGCAAAATGCTTGCCGACATAGAAGGCGCGAAGCCGGTTCTTCAAACGATGTATTGATTCCAAGATGGCCGATATAAATCTTTCCTTCGAAGACGCGTACAAACAGCTTGCCGATTTGGTGAAGAAAATGGAAACCGGCGCGCTTCCGCTTGCAGATTCCATAGCGGCGTACGAACAGGCGGCGAAACTTAAAAACTATTGCGAACAGATGCTTAAACAGGCGGAGATAAAAATAGAACAATTGAACCCCGCCGCTCAGGAAATAAAATAATAAAAAATTCTAAACAAGGGGTTCGCGCCGTATGAAGAGGGATAAATTAACCCCAATAATGCAACAATACATAGATATGAAATCGGAGAACCCCGATGCCGTTCTTCTATTTCGCCTTGGGGATTTTTACGAATGTTTTTTCGGCGACGCGATCAAAGTTTCAAAGGCGCTCGATCTCGTGCTGACGCGCCGCGGAACGGACGAGCGCGGCGTTGAAATTCCGATGTGCGGAATTCCGTGGCACGCGGCGGACAACTATTTCGCAAGGCTTGTGAGGCAAAACATTCCGGTCGCGATTTCGGAACAGATGGAATCGCCAATCGAGGCCAAGGCGCGCGGGCACAAGTATATAGAGCGGAAATTGGTTCGCGTTTTGACCGCCGGGACCCTGACCGACGACGGGCTTTTGAATCCCAAAAAATCGAATTATCTCGCCGCGGTCGCGGGAAACCGGATTTGCGCCGCGGACATTTCGACCGGAGAGCTTTTGATCGGGGAATCGGACGATCTTTTGGACGATCTTTCCCGCCTGGATGCGGCGGAAGTTTTGTTCGACGAGGACGAGGCCGAAATTCCGGCCGTTTTGCAAATTCGCGCCGCCTTCAACTGCGCCCGCATGAATCGGCGGCAATATGACAATTTCGAATGCGGGGATTCTTTGGCCGAGAAAATGCTTCGCGCGTATTTGAGGCAAACGCAAAAGGATTCGGATATAAAACTGGGCGCGCCGAAAAAACTGGGCGGCCTCGAAGCCCGCCTTTCGATCGACGCGAACAGTTGGAAATCGCTTGAAATAGACGCGCCTCTGAACGCGGGCGGATCCACGCTGCTTGATATAATCGATATGACGAAATCTGCCGCCGGCGCGCGCCTTATCAGAAGATGGCTTTTGGCCCTTTCAAACGACGAGGGCGTTATCCTTAAAAGGCAGGATCATATCGGTCATCTTTTGAACAATCCGAACGTTCTTCGCGACCTCTCCGGCCTTCTGTCGAGAACGCCGGATATCGGACGCGCCTTCGCGCGGCTTTCATCCGGCCGCGGCATGCCGCGCGATTTGACATGCGCCCTGAATTTCCTTCAAATCCTTCCGTCGTTCAAAATCGCGGGCGCCTCCCTGGATGATGATTTGGCGGCGCGATTCGGAGAAATGGACGCGTTCGACGGGCTTGCCGCGGAATTGTTTTTGGCGCTTTCGGACAACATGCCCGCCTTTTTCAGGGACGGCGGGGTTATCAAAAAAGGATATGATCCAGAACTGGACGCGCTCTCGAACAAAACGGCGAATTCAAAATCGGTGATAGCAAAACTTCAAAAAGAATATGCCGAAACTATGGGCGCGAACGTCAAGATAAAATTCAACAATGTCATCGGATACTTTGT
This sequence comes from Rickettsiales bacterium, assembly GCA_031273075.1. Taxonomy (GTDB): domain Bacteria; phylum Pseudomonadota; class Alphaproteobacteria; order Rs-D84; family Rs-D84; genus JAISGC01. The sequence continues at coordinate 4,773 of JAISSM010000007.1, read as the reverse complement.
GGAAGTGGCGGCCAAAAACGCGGATAAGTTTATGGCGAAGGATTCCGGATTCATTCACCGCCAGACGATGAGCGATAATCTTAGGTTCACGACGACGCGCCTTGCCGAGCTGGATTCGGAGATTCGAAATGCGAATGACATGGCCGCGGATATAGAGCAAAGGATAATCGCAAACCTTATAAAACAGCTGAGCTCCCATTCCGACGACATTATAAAGACCGCGGAACTTCTGGCCGAAATCGACGTCCTTTGCGCGCTTGCCGAAGTTGCCGAAGAATGGGGATGGGTTAAGCCGGAAATTGTAAAAGAACCGGTTTTTAACGTTGTCGGGGGGCGGCATCCGGTGGTTGAAAAGTTTCTTAAAGAACATCAGAATCAATTCGTCAAAAACGACTGCGCGCTGGGCGGAAACGCGGCCCTTGCCCTTTTGACCGGGCCGAACATGTCGGGCAAATCGACGTATCTTCGCGCGAACGCGCTTATCGTTATCCTCGCGCACTTGGGATCGTTCGTTCCGGCGGACAAGGCGGTCGTCGGGATTGCGGACCAGTTGTTTTCGCGGGTCGGGGCGAGCGACAATCTCGCCTCCGGCCAATCGACGTTCATGGTCGAAATGGTCGAGACGGCGAACATACTCAACCGGGGAACGAGGCAAAGTTTTATCATTTTCGACGAAATCGGACGCGGCACTGCGACGTTCGACGGCATGGCGATCGCCGAAGCGGTTCTCGAACACACAAGCCGCCTTAAGGCGCGGTGTCTGTTCGCGACGCATTATCACGAGCTTACCGACAGAAAACTGGACGGCGTTCAAAATCTTACGATACGGGTCGCGGAATCGGACGGCGAAATAGTGTTCCTTCATAAAATAGCGCCCGGCGTCGCCAATCGGTCCTATGGAATCCACGTCGCGAAAATGGCCGGCATGCCGGACGCCGTCGTCAAAAGAGCAGAACAGATTTTGGAAAAACTGGAACAACGGGTCGAATCGACGACTGAAACGGAAGACGACGAAGCGGAAAGCGGACAGCTGAGTTTGTTTTGATGAAAAGCGGGTTTATACTTTTGGACAAGCCGGGCGGCGTCACTTCGAGGCAGGCGGCCTTCCGCGTCGCGAAGATGTTCGGGTCCGAAGACTCCGGCGCGAGGACGTTCGGACATATCGGGACTTTGGATCCCATGGCGTCGGGTATTATCGTTATCGCGCTGGGCGAAGCGACAAAGATGATCCCGTATCTGGAACTTGCGGCCTCTGCGAAAACGGGTGCGGCATGCGGCAAGGAATATCTCTTCGCCGTCGAATGGGGCGTTCAAACCGACACCGGCGACATAACCGGGAACGTAAACGTATTGGAGCGGGGCGGAAAAATTCCGACGGAAGACGAGATCGTAAAAATCATTCCGAAATTCATCGGCGAAATGGATCAGATCCCGCCGGTCTTCTCGGCCAAAAAAATCAAAGGCGTTCCGGCCTATAAATTGGCGCGGGCCGGCAAAATAGAATACGCGATTCTTGGGCTGAAACCTAAAAGAATCTCCATATTCGATCTTTCCTTCAACGAAGGTGTTTTCAAAGTCGGTTGCGGCGCGGGGACTTATATACGCGCGCTGACCTCCGATATCGCAAAAGCGCTCGGTACCGTGGCGACGTGTTCGATGATCCGCCGCACCAAATCCAACGGCTTTGACATAGAAAACGCCGTTCCCCTTGATTTTCTGGAAAATATGTATAATAATGGCGGCGCGGTCGAGAAATATCTTCTGCCGCTTGACCTTGGACTGGACGACATTCCGGTCGCAAAGTTGGAAACCAAGGATGCCTTGAAGTTTTCAAACGGGGGCTTTGTCCCTTTGAAAATGGAAGACGGGCTTGTCCGGGTCTATGAGCGAAAGTTCATCGGTATCGGAAAAGTAGAAAGCGGCGTCCTTAAACCGAAAAGGATCGTAAATGTCGATTGAAAAAGTAAAAAAAGCGGCGCTTGTCGCGGACTTTAAGGTCGGCGATAAGGACAACGGCGGGTCGGTGGAATCGCAGGTCGCGGTTTTGACCGAACGCATTCGGAATCTTACCGAACATATAAAAAACAACAAAAAGGACGCGCACTCGAAACGCGGGCTTCTCTTGATGGTTAATCGCCGCAAGAAATTGTTGGCTTATCTGATAAGGAAAGATTCTAAAAGATACGGGGACCTTATCAAAAAATTAGGCCTTCGGAAATAGGGGCTTCGGTCCCGAAACGCGGCGGTCTTCGGACCCTCCGCGAAGACGTTCGTCGTGGGTAAAAGATTATTCCTTTTAATGTTTCGACAGAGTTTGTTCCGGAACATTAGGACGAATGATTTTTACTCCGGCCGAACAGAGTTATAAACACGCATTAATAAGGAGTAAAAAATGTTATTTGGTTTAGTTAAAGACAAAAAAGAAAAAGGTGCGCTTAACCATCCGGTGAGCGTTTCGGTCGAATACGGCGGCGATAAGCTGATCCTCGAAACCGGGCGCTTTGCGAAGCAGGCGACCGGAAGCGTTATGGCGACGATGGGCGGAACTATGGTTTTGGCGACGGTCGTCGGCGAAAAGACGGCGGTCGAGGGTCAGGATTTCTTCCCCCTTACGGTGGATTATCAGGAAAAACTTTCGTCCTCCGGCCGGATCCCGGGAAGCCGCGACAGGCGCGAGGGAAAGTCCACGACCGCGGAAACGCTTACCGCGCGGCTTATCGACAGGCCGATACGGCCGCTGTTTCCGGACGGTTTTAAGAACAAGGTTCAAATCATTGCGACCGTGTTCTCGTACGACCGCAAGAATCAGCCCGATATTATCGCCATGATCGCGTCAAGCGCGGCGCTTGCCATCTCAGGTATTCCGTTCATGGGGCCGATCGGGGCCGCGCGAGTGGGATATATGGACGGCAAATACATTCTTAATCCGACGGCGAAACAAATCGAAGAGGGCGAGATGGATTTGGTCGTCGCGGCGACGAAAGACGGCGTTCTTATGGTGGAATCGGAAATAGGCGAGCTGGACGAAAAGACGACGCTCGGCGCCGTCAAATTCGGATTCGACGAACAGCAAAAAGTCATAGACGCCGTCAACGAGCTTAAAAAAGCCGCGGGCAAACCCGCGTGGGAAGTGGCCGAAAAATCCGAAATCCAAACGAAAATCGAAAAGTTTTCAGAAAAATACGCGAAGGAAATAGAGGCCGCCCTCGGCATAAAAGAAAAACTTGAACGGCTTGACGCCCTTGCGGCGATCCGTAAAAAAGCCAGGGAAGAGGCCGCGGCGGAATTTCCGGAATCCGGAATGACCGAGTGCGCGCTTGCCTCCAAAGTCGACGAGATCATAGAAGGCGTGACCGCGCGCATTATGCGCGGCGCGATACTTGCGGGAAAACCGCGCATAGACGGACGCGACAACAAAACCGTTCGGCCGATAGAAATCGAGCTGGGCGTTCTTCCGCGCGCGCATGGAAGCGCGCTGTTCACGCGCGGGGAAACCCAGGCGCTCGTATCCCTTACATTGGGCGGCGGCAAGGACGCGCTTCCGATCGAAAGCATGGACGGAAGCCGCGAGCAGGATTTTATCATGAATTACAACTTTCCGGGATATTCCGTCGGAGAGGCCAAAATGCTTCGATCCCCCGGACGGCGCGAAATAGGGCATGGGAATCTTGCCTGGCGCGCGATCCATCCGATGATGCCGGAACGCGAAAAATTCGATTACGTGATCCGCATAGTGTCGGAAATTTTGGAATCCAACGGATCGTCTTCGATGGCGACGACTTGCGGCGCGACCCTTGCCATGATGGACGGCGGCGTGCCGATCAAAAAACCGGTCGCCGGTATCGCCATGGGTCTTATCAAGGAGGGCAAAGACTTTGCCGTCTTGACCGATATTCTCGGGGACGAAGACCATCTCGGCGACATGGACTTTAAGGTCTGCGGGACCGACGGGGGAATCACCGCGCTTCAAATGGATATAAAGATCACGTCGATAACGTTCGAGATTATGGAAAAGGCGCTGGCCCAGGCGAAAGACGGGCGCATGCACATCCTGGATAAAATCGGAAAGGCCATAAAAGCGCCGCGCAAAACCCTGTCCGAGTTCGCGCCCCAGCTTTACACCATGAAGATCAATCCGGATAAGATCCGCGAAGTCATCGGAAAAGGCGGAAGCGTGATACAGGCGCTTGTGCGCGACACCGGCGCGACCATAGATCTTGAAGACGACGGCTCTGTCAAAATAATGGCCGTAAGCAAGGAGCAGGCCGAAGACGCGATCGGCCGTATAAAGGCGATCGTGGCGGAACCGGAAGTTGGCGCGGTTTACGAGGGCGCGGTTTCCGGGGTCAAAGAATTCGGTCTTTTCGTCAAATTTATGGGGGAAAACGAGTCCTTGGTCCACATTTCGGAGATCACCGGCGAAAGGCTTAAAACCATAGCGGACGCAAAACTGAACGAAGGCGACCATGTGTGGGTCAAATACATGGGCCGCGACAACCGCGGCAAAACGCGCCTGTCGATGGTCGGCATAGATCAAAAAACCGGCGAAGAGAAAAAGAAGTAGGGAGAACGAAATGGACATGGATACGCTTATGAAACAGGCGCGCGAAATGCAGGAAAAAGTGACCGCGGCGCAGGAGATGCTTGCCGAAATGTCCGTTAAAGGGATCGCCGGGAACGGTTTTGTCATTGTGGAGTTGGACGGAAAATATAACCTGCGGAAATTGACTATTTCGCCGGAGTTGAAGAATAATCCCGTCGATGATATTTCCG
>JAISSM010000002.1 GCA_031273075.1 Rickettsiales bacterium | reverse complement strand
ATCGATATGGAGGACGACCGCAACAACCGAAAGCTTGAGCAAAAAATGCGCGACGTGATGAAGCGCGACCGCGCGCGGGCCCAGGTTTCGCGCATCAACAATTTCGGCGTGCTTATGCTGTCGCGCCAAAGGATGCGGTCGTCGTTCATCGAAAGTTCCTATGTTCAATGCCCCTATTGCAAAGGCTCCGGCATCGTCCCAAGCATTCAGACCGCCGCCGTCATTATGTTCCGCCACCTTCAGGACAAGATCGCGGTTCGAAGCGCGCAGAAGTTCATCATGAACGTGCCGTCCGACGTCGCGGTTTATCTTTTGAATCAAAAGAGGGCCGAGATCGCGGCGCTTGAAGACGAATTCGACACCGAGATCGCGATAGTCGGCGACGATTCGATCGTGAACATCGCGGACTATACCATTCAGCGGACGCAAAAGGATAAGCCCGAAACGGACGAACTTTTGGCCGCTCACAAGCCGTCCGGAGACGCCAATAAAAAAGTCGGCGAAGTCAAAAAGAACGTGAAAAAGGCCGTCGTGGAATCGCGCCGCCACCGCCGGCGCAGGCCCCAGAAAAAGAAAAGCCTGTGGCAGAAATTAATCAACAAGTAATGAAGAATGAAGAATTAAGAATGAAGAATGAACGCCGCGCTTCGCGCGCGCTTAAAAACTTTCTTCTTTTTTTCTTCATTCTTAATTCTTCATTCTTCATTGCGCCCGCGCGGGGCGCCGCGATCATTCGCGATACCGAAATCGAGGCGGCCCTCGACAAGATAGCCCGGCCCGTGATGGTTGCGGCCAAGGTCGACCCGCGCCGCATGAAGATAAACATTTTGTCCGACAACGAATTCAACGCGTTCGTCCTGGGCGGTCAGGACGCGTTCGTCAACACCGGCCTTATCGTCAAAATCGAAAATCCCGCGGAGCTTCAAGCCGTACTGGCGCATGAAATCGGGCACGCGGAACTGGGCCACATGGTTCAGATGCGCGCGAAGATGCGCGCGGAATTCGTCCGGTCCCTTATCGTTTCCGCCCTGGGCGTCGGGATGGCCGCGACGGTAAGTCCGGAGGCCGGAATCGGGATGATCGGCGCGTCCGTCGCCGCGTCCCGGCAATCCATGCTTTCGTTCTCGCGCGAGGAAGAGCGCAGCGCGGACGACTTTGCGATCAAGACCCTTGTCAAAGCGGGCGTCGATCCGAACGCCCTTTTGTCCGTTTTTCAAAAAATGCAAAGCGCGCGCGAAAACGCGATCAATCCGCACCACATCGGGCATCCGTTGACCGAAGAAAGGATGAAGAACATCAAAGTACAATTAACAATTAACAATGAACAATTAACAATGAATGATCAACTGACGTTGGAACTGAAACTTGTTCAAGCGAAACTTATAGGGTATCTTGACAGCGCGGAACGCATAAGGACTTTGTATCCGGCATCCGATAAATCCGACGCCGCGATCTACGCGCGCGCGATCGCAAACGCGCGAACGGGCGATCTTAACACCGCGCGCATCGGGGTCAAGACACTTGTCACGCGGCGGCCGGACAATCCCTATTTCCTAGAGCTTACGGGCGACGTGGAATTCAAGTCCGGAAACTATGACGATTCGATCGCGGCGTATGAGAAATCGCTTCGCCTTCTTCAAGGCGCGCCGCATTCCTTTCCCTCGGGCTCCGCCCTCGCCAGGAATGACAAACAATTTGCTCCGCAAATTGAGCTGGCCCTCGCTTTGGTTTTGGCCGAACGAAACAAGGACGGCGACCGCGCGCGGGCGACGGCCGCGGCAAAGCGCGCGCTTCTTTCGGAACGTCTGCCTTTGGCCTTTTGGGTTCTGGCAAAGTCGGACGCGGAAAAGGCCGATTATTATTTGGCCGAATATCACTATGCCATGAAAGATCCAAAGCGCGCGAAAAGTTTCGCAAAAAGCGCAATCGAAAAACTGGACCATTCGTCCCCGGAATATCTTAAGGCGAAAGATATTTTAGAACAATTAGCAGATAGCAGGTAGCAATTAGCAATTATTGTCGCGGGCAACGCCCGCGTAGAATAATTATTAGTGAGCGAAGCGAACGCATCATTTGCTACCTGCTACCTGCTAATTGCTATCTGTTAGGGCGGAGGCGATGAGTTTTGTCGGCGATTCCGATTTATGCCAAAGCTTATCCGCCGATTTTAATTCCGCAATCATTTTTTTAGTATCTATTTTCCCGAGTTCTTCGATTATATTTTCCGCCGTCGCTTTCCATCCCAAAAGCTCTGGGAATATTTTCCTATTGGCAAGGATATTGACAAGACTCGCATACCTCACCCTGATCACCAGTCTGAAAATTATTTCGGTAAGCCAATTGACTTTATACACCACGACCGCGGGAACGTTCATCATCGCCAATTCCGCCGCGCCGGTGCCGCTTTTCACGACCGCGAGTTTTGCCGCCGCGTAAAGTTTCCGTCTGTTTCCGAACGCGAACAATTTCGGCCCGCGCCCCCAGGTTTTTATTTCGCGCGATATGAAATCCTTCGTCGTTTCCGTCGTCGGGATCGCAAAATTTTCCGCGCTCATTTTTTCCACAACCCCTCTGTACACCGGCATCATGCGCCGGACCTCAGACATTCTGCTTCCGGGCAAAAGCGCGATATACGGGCGGGCGCCCTTATCTTTGCCGGGTTTCATCACGTCATACGCCGGGTGCCCAACCGCCGCGGTTTCAAGCCCGTATTTCGTGAAATACGGTTTTTCAAAATCAAAAAAGCAGAACAATTTGTCGAAAATTTTCGCGTATTTCTTCGCCCTCTTCGGCGCCCACGCCCATACCTGCGGCGCGACCACATGATAAAATTTCGTATTCGGAAGGTACGGCCTTACCCTTTTTACAACGCGCGCCGCAAAACTCGGCGCGTCGATCGTCAAGACTATATCGGGCTTTTCTTTCAACACGGCGGTCGCGGTTTGCCCTATTCTTTTAAGCAACGTGCGCGACTTCATAAGGACTTCGACAACGCCCATGACCGCCAAATCGGAAATCGGGAATATCGTTTTAAGCCCCGCCGCTTTCATGCAATCGCCGCCGAGTCCGACAAAGTTCACGCGCCCGTTTTCGCACGCGCGCATTATCCCGCCCCCAAGGACGTCGCCCGACACCTCTCCCGCCATGATAAAAACTTTTTTGGATTTTTGGTTCATCAATCTTTTTTGAAATTCAATTTGGCGCCGGCTATGATCCCGCGATCCGACCTGTGCTCTATAAAATCCAGCGCGTTCTCCGCATACCGGTTGCCCCTGACCAATTTTCTTACTTTCGCGATCCGGGCCGACAGCTCTTCCGTCGAATTGCCGTCCAAGACCGCCGTATAGACCGTGTAAATCGCGTGCATATCCTCGTTCGTAAAGCCGTGCCGCGCAAGCCCCACTTTGTTTATCGAACGGTACCGCGCCGGCGCGCCTTCGTAAATCGTATACGGCGGAATGTCCACCGGGGTCCCGCTCATCGCGCCTAAAAACGCGTATTCCCCGATATGGCAGAACTGATGCACCGCGGCCATGCCGCTTATGATCGCGTGGTCGCCGATCTCCACATGTCCCGCGATCTGCGCAAGGTTCGACAATACGACGTGGTTTCCTATTTTGCAATCGTGCGCGACGTGCGCGTTGATCATAACCTGGGTATCGTCGCCGATAATCGTTCCGTTCGGACTCGCCGGCGTTCCCGACTGAATCGTCACGTATTCGCGGATGCGGCACAGGCGCCCGATTTTAAGCCCCGTCTGGTCTTCGTCCCTTTGATATTTCAAATCCTGGCCCTTGGTTCCGATCGACGCGAACGGGTATATTATCGTGTCGTCGCCGATTTCGGTTTTGCCGTCGATCACGACGTGCGAGACCAATTCGACCCGATCGCCGAGCTTTACGTCGCCGCCCACCATGCAATACGGGCCGATTTTCACATCGGCGCCCAACGTCGCCCCGGGCGCGATAACCGCAGTTTTATCTATGGCCATAACAGAGCCGATTATAATATATTCATTCCGCGCCCGCGTTCAATAAATATCACATTAAATAACGCGGCGCAAAGCGCCGCGTTATTTAATGTGATACGGGATTCGCGATTCGGGATTCGGGATTCGTGGCTTTTGCGCGACCAACGTCATACAATCAGAGCCCCCGTATCACATATCACATTTTGCTAATTAATATTTTCTCAATAAAGCCTTTCATATCTTTGCCGTCGTTTGTGTAATCGTAAAGGTAAAATCCGGGGAATGTTTTAAGTCCGCCCTTCCCTATTATTTCGTTGAAAATTTTGGACTTTATCTTGTCCTGCTTGACGCCGTGCCAAAGGCTTTGATACGCGTCGTAGATATCGTTCATGTTCGTATATAATTCCCTGCGCTCCGACTTCAATTCCTCAAACCTCTTGAAATAGGCGTTCCTCTCCGGAATGCATACGACGTGGGCGTCGACCCTGCTTAAAAGAATATCCATATTCTTATCCAGATACTTATCGATATAGTTCCGCCACCCGTCATCATGAAAAATATTTTCGTAGACCAAAGTGCATATCCAATTCCGATCCAGAACGACGTTGCCCCATTTTTGAAGCGAAAGCGCGCGGTCGATAAACTCCATATGCTGAACGCATCCCGATTCCGGATTCTCGCGGTGCGTCGCATGGATAAGGGAACCCTTGTAATTATCCATGAAGAAATAGGTCAGAAAACTTTTTCCCGACCCGTCCGGCCCCGTGATCGAAATAATTTTGCTCATGCTTTTTTGACCCACGTTGTGAAGCGGACGGGCGGATTCGCGGATCCGCATGTTTCGTCCGACTCTATTTCCCAGCCGTTGCTTTTAAGCCATTGCGGAAATTCGGGGATCGGAAAATACACGTCGCCGTCGAATTTTCCCATCACTTCCGTAAGGCAAACCTTGTCGACCAAATTATTTTCCAGCGCGTATTTATAGACCATGCGCCCGCCGCATATAAAAACCTTTGAAAAATTTTTCACAAAGTCCAAGGCCGATTCCATTTGCCCGAAAACCAAATGCCCCCTCTGATTTATCGCGTCGTTCGCGCCAAGCGACACGACGATATTCAATCTGTTCGGAAGCGGGGTCGTCGGCATGCATCCGTACGTGTTCTCTCCGAACACGGCCGGCCAACCCGACGTCGCGTCCCTGAAGAACTTAAAGTCTTCGGCCGATTTCCACGGAAGGCCGCCCTCTTTCGTTCCTATCAATCCGTTCTCGCCGATCGCGACGATAAGGCATCTTTCCGTCATATCGCAACCTCCGCCTTGATCGAATCATACGGATCGTAATCCTTCAAAACCACGTCCGACGCGGTCCAATTCAACATGCCTTTCCAATTGTCATCGGGTATCTCCACGGTCGGAAGAGGCCTCGGTTCGCGCGACAACTGTTCCTCTATTTGCGGCATATGATTTCGGTATATGTGCGTGTCGCTTGAAAATCCGGTAAGGATCCCCTCTTCGAAGCCGCCCTCTTTCGCGTAAAGTTTCAACAGCATCGCGTAACTGGCTATATTATACGGACCGCCGAGAAATATATCCCAGCTTCGTTGGAACCATATAAGATTAAGCTTGCCGCCCTTCACGACGACGTGGTGCGCGAAGTGGCACGGCGGCAAGGCCTGGTCCGGGAACGCGGCCGGATTCCACGCGGACACTATCATCCGCCGGTCGTCCGGGTTGGCGTGAAGCATGTCTATAACCTTTTGCACCTGGTCTACGCCGTCCGTTTTGAAATTTTTGGTCGCGTAATTGTCAAAGTCGTATTCCGCGCCGAAGTGCCGCCATTGAAATCCGTATATGGGCCCAAGGTCCGGTTCTTCGGCCGCGATTTTGTTTTTGATTTCGTCGGAAATTTCGCCCCCGTGTTCGGCCCTGTACTTTTCTATCGCGGGTTTGACCTTTCTCGCGGTCGCCCATTCGTTCCATATCTTGCAATTCCTGTCTTGAAGCCATTTCTTATCCGTTATGCCATGGATAAAGAACTCCAGTTCCGCCAAGATGCTTTTCATACCCATTTTCTTCGTCGTGACCAGGGGAAATCCATGCGCCATATCGTGCCGGAACATGGCGCCGGGAATGCCTATGGTCGGGATCCCGGTGCGATTCGGCGCCCAGTCGTAAGTCCCGTCGGGCTTTCGCGCAAAGTCTTTGATCTCGCGGATAATATCCAGATACGCTTTCAATTCTATCCTTTTTCGTATGCATGCAGGATGGCAAAAATCGGGCGCCGCGTCAATAATAATTAGCAGATAGCAGGTAGCAAGTAGCAGATAGCAAATCGGGATTCGCGATTCGGGATTCGGGATTCGTAAGATGATGCTATTAATAACTACGTGCGAAGGGTCTTTGACCCGCGGCGCGACAACAATTGCTAATTGCTACCTGCTAATTGCTAATTTCCCTAGGGGGGGCGGGATCAAAACCTGCGGATGATTTCAATTTCCACGCGATGCTTGTCGAAATCGTTCTGCCAAGCGTTGCCGTCCCTTCGGACATAGGTATAGGACAGGGCCGGCGTCATGTTCCAATATTGCAGCGCCCTGTGCGACACGCGGACATACGACTGGTATATCAAATCTTTGCGCCGAAGAAATTCCATCCCGCCGTCTTTCATCACAAACCAATTTGCGCCCTTATAGCGCATGTCTATGATATCGGCGCGCATGAACAATGTAAGCCCAAGGCCGAACTCTTTGAAATACCCAAGCGAATACATCGCGCTTCCGCTTTTATACCAATCGAACTTCGCGTCGTTTTTGTTGTATCCAAGTCCCGCGATCAAAAAACTTTTGCTGTCAAGATAGTATCGCGGACGGCTATAAACGCCCAGATCGTCGCAGTTGCCGGCGATTTCGTTTATCCGCCGATCAGAGTATACGTTTGTGCGCCAAAACGCGCCGACGTTCAAAAGCCAACGCGCGGCGGCTTGCCAATTGGTATCGGCTCCGACGCCGTAAGAATCGTTGTAATGTCTTCCGCGATACCAACGGCTTGAATAATTCGGCCGCAGGCTGACCTCCGCCTTATCGAAAACATACCGCGGCCCCATCGCAAACTGCAATTCATAATCGTCAAAGCCGCCGGACGGAAAATCCAGCATCGATAATCCGGCGGTCGCGTGCAGCCCGAACCTTTTTGTAAAACGCGCGTAATAGTTGCCCTCCGTGATCAAACGAAAACCGACGCCGGACGCTTGTTTTTCAAGCGGGCGGCACAGATAGCCGAGCGGCGTGGCGACGCATTCTTCGGCAATGCCGGACGCAAGGTTTATATTGCTGTCGGGAACGATGGAAAATCCGACATCGAACGTCCAATTCTTTTGCTGGCGAATCAACATTAGAAACACGTCGATTTTTTCCGCCACTTCCGGCGGAAGCGACAGGTCCGCCCTTGCAAACAGGAAATGAAATTCAGCCTCTGAAAAATCGCGGTTCATAAAATACGCGCGCGCAAGCTCCAACCGGACGCGCGTCAACCCCGGATCGCGGTTCAATATCGCCAGGTAATAAGAAATCGCCGTATCAAAATCGCCCATTGCCATCGCAACGCCCGCAAGTTGGAACACCGATTCCACGCGGACGTCGCGATCGGAACTTTCAAGCATGGCCGCGTATATTTTCCGCGCGGAGTCAAGGTCGCCTTTTTTCGAGAGCATCTCGGCCACGGCAAGGGACTCAGTATCTGAAAGTCTGATTTCTTCCGCATCCTTCGCGGACGCCGCGGCGCAAAAGACGCATAAAAATAAGAGAAAAGAAACTTTTTTCCACATTTTTTCCACTATTGCGGGACAGTATATTGAATATGGACGAAAAAACAAGACAAAATCATTTTTCGCCTTCTTTTAGTATATATACAAAAAGGGCTTGATTTATTCTTGGGTTGGCGTATAATTCTCCCAATCGTTACAAAATTACAAAAAAGGAAGAAAGTATGAAAAAAATCACCAATATAGCGGTTATTTCGATTGCGGCCTTCGGGCTTGGGGCCTGCGGCGGCGGAGGGGGAGGGGCGGCGCCTTACACTGATTTTCCAAACATTAATTTTGTCGACGGCGCATTAAGCCCGGTCAGCGGGGCGGGTAGTATCATGTCTTACGGCGAAGACGACAACGCCACGGTACAAAGGAAGTATTCCAATATCGGGACTTCTTCTTCGAATAAAAACGGTATTAACGAATCACTTTACGCCGTAGAAAAAACATCCGAAGGCATCGTGCTTAGAAACAGGGGCGAGGTCGTTAACGCCGAGGACATAGTTATTAAATTTTCCACCGATTTTCGCGAAGGGAACAATACTATGATCGGTCTTAAAAACACGGGGGATACACAAACCGACGTGGTCGTTCTGGGCGGCAAAAAGACCGGGCTGCAATATTCGGATTTCGGCATATGGAAAAGCGCGGACAACGGGATAAGTTTCGGCGACGCGTATTTGCGCGAAACTTTCGCGTTCTATACCGGCGGTTATCAAAACGGAAAACCGGCCCCGACTTCCGCCACAACCTTTACGGGAAAGGTGGTGGGCACGGCCTATAACAGCGCGGGGACCGTTTACAAGGACGTGGTCGGCACGGCGTCGATCGAATTCACCCGGACGGGCGGTCAATTGACGGCGGCGACAGAGTTTGATTTTGATAATTTTTACAAGTTCGCGTTTACCAGAACCGGCGTCACCACGGACCAAACCTATGGAGATTTTTGGAGCTCTCTCGCAACAACCCCCGTCACGGTCACAGGCAGCCCCAGCAATCCGGAAGTCACCTTTAACACGGGCACCTATATGACGCAAATCGGCGGACAATTCTATGGCAATGAGGCGGCCTCCGAAGCGGTCGGAACATTTAGTATGAACGCGGGCAGCGGGATCGGAATGGGAACGAACGGCATCGTCGGGGCGTTCGGGGTGAAAGCGCCTTAAACAAGCAGCAGATAAATTATACAATATAGGTGGGGCGGGTTTTTATAAAACCCGCCTTTCCTGTTTGCCCTAGGTAGGGCGGCTTTTTATAAAAGCCGCCTTGTTGTTTGCTTCGCAAACAAGGTGTGTTTCATAGAAACACACC
>JAISSM010000066.1 GCA_031273075.1 Rickettsiales bacterium | reverse complement strand
GTGCTGTCGGACATGGCGCCGAATACTACGGGCCACAAATCGGCGGATCATTTAAGACAAATGGCGTTGCTTGAATCGGCGTTTGATTTTGCAAAACGGCGCCTTAAGCCGGGGGGCGCGTTTGTTGCGAAAAGTTTTGCGGGCGGCGCCCTGCCCGCGCTGGCGTTGGAAATAAAGAAACGGTTCGAAACGGTCAAACAGGTGAAACCGGCGGCCAGCCGCAAAGACAGCGTGGAGATGTTCCTCGTCGCGACAGGATTTCATAAATAACATGCAAATAATTATAAATTATTAATTATAAATTATAAATCTTGGCCGCGCCGCGAAGCGGCGCGTAATCATCGATTAATAATTAATAATTGATAATTGATAATTAAATTATTATATCGGCAAAACGATTCGCACGCGCAGGCCCCCCAAGGGCGAATCTTCAAGGAACAATTGTCCGCCGTGGTTTTCGATCGCCGTCTGCGCTATTGAAAGCCCGAGGCCCGTGCCCCCCGACTCTTTCGCCCGCGCCTGGTCAAGCCGCGTGAACGGTTGAAGCGCTTCGGCGCGCTGTTCCGGCGGTATTCCGCATCCGTCGTCGTCGATGGTGACTTCGACGTATTCGTCCGCGTCTTTTTCCGTGATCTCGACTTTCTTTTTCATGTGCCGGACGGCGTTGTCGACGACGTTGTAGAAGGCGCTTGAAACCGCGTTCGGCCGCGCGTAGAAATAAGCGGGCTCCGGCGGAAAGTTAAGTTTTATTTTTTCCGCCTCTCCGCTGTCGCGGACGATTCGAACGATTATGGGCTCAAGCGAAACTTCCTGTTCGATTTCCGGAATCTCGCCGCGCGCGAACGAAAGATATCCGTTGACCATCTCGGCCATGCGGTCTATGTCGCCGAGCATCTTGTCCTTGTCCGCGGTTCCGGCCTCCATCATAAGCCGCATGCGCGCCAGGGGCGATTTAAGGTCGTGCGACACGGCGTTAAGCATGTCCGACCGCGTCTTGTTGTACCGGTCCAGGCGGCTTTTCATGGCGACGAGGGCGGATCCGGCCTCGCGTATTTCGGTGCTTCCGGACGGCTTGAATTCCGGCATGTTGAGCCCGCGCCCGAATCTGTTGGCGGCGGCGGCGATTCGGCGGATCGACCGCGCGTGCATCAACACGAACGGCAGGGTAAGAAGCGACACGATAAGGACGGCGCCGATGATGAATATGACGAACAGCTCCGCGCTTGACGAATAGACGCGGCGAAGCGTGGTCGCGAACGTCACGATTTTATCGTCTTTTTTGACGTCGATGAACAAAAGGCGCTTTGATCTTTCGATATAAATTTTCGGCGTGATAAGAAGGCGCCTTTGAAGTTCCTCGGCCAAATGCCCGGCCTCTTTTTTCCTGTTGTCGGATACCGCGGGCCGGTTCAGTTTTTCGTTTACGGAAATATTTATTCCGATGTCGGCGGCCATGCGGTTGGCGAGTTCGGGGTTGGAATCGTGAAGCTTGAGAATGGTGCCGATTTCGCCGGCGAGTCCGCGCGACAAATTGCGCTGAACCTGCGACCAGTGGTTGCTGAAAAACAATTGGCCGACGATAAGCATGGAAACGATAAGCGGAATTATTACGATAAGTATCGTGCGCCAAAGAAAAGATTTCGGAAAAATATTCACACAAACTCCATTTTATTAATTCTTATTTCTTTCTTCATTCTTCATTATTAATTGCTAACCAACTTATATCCTTTTCCTCTGATTGTGATTATATCAGCGTTTTTAAGGTTTGCAAGAACCTTGTCGCGAAGCCGTTTCGCGGCCATGGCGCCGATCTTGACGACGCCGCCGGAAAGCATTTCGGACAAAATGTTTTTTTCCGACCCGGAAAGATTCCATACTTTTTTTCCTATGAAAAATTCGCCGTCTTTGAATCGAAGATTTTTCGGCATCTTTTTCAAGGCCGCGCCGCCGGCGCGCCGAAGAATGTTGTTAAGGCGGGCGGCCAATTCGCCCAAATGAAAAGGCTTTGCCAAATAATCGTCGGCGCCGAGCGAGAGGCCTTGAACGGCGTTCGCGCCGCCGTCCATGGCCGTAAGCATCATGACCGGCGTCGCGTCGCCCGCCTTGCGGAGATTTTGAAGAAAAGAAAGACCGTCCGCGCCGGGCATCATGCGGTCCAGGACGATGGCGCCGACCGAGATGCGGTCAAGGATTTTTTCAGCATTCGCGGCCGATTCGGCGGTGACGACCGAAAACCCTTCTTTGCCCAACCCGACCCGAAGCCCTTTCCTAAGTTCCGCGTCGTCATCGATAATAAGTATTGATTTATTCATACGACTGTTGACTGTTGACTGTGGACTGTTTACTGTTGACTGAAAAATAATCGCCCCGCGATTATTTTTCAAGCGGTTCCACCGCGTATTCGCCGGGGCGAATCGTCTGCATGCCGGATCCGGCGCCGCGCTGGGTCGTGGCGCCGACGCTTCCCGCGCCGCGCGCCTTGTTCGCGAATTCCATTTTGAACAGCGCGTATCCGGTGCCCCCTCCGGCGGTCGGCCCCTGAAGCCCGAACGAATAATATCCGCCCAAAAGCCCGTAATCCAGATCGATGTAGTCTATGCTTAAAAGAAGGGATACGTTCGTAAGCCCGTCGGTCGTCATGTTGCACACGAATTCGCGGTTGGACAGCGTGGCGCTTGTGTTCGCGGGAATGACTATGTCGGCGACGGTGGGCTCGCACCTTACTCCGATGCCGTTGACCAGAAATTCGTACGTTATGCCGACGGAGGCCTTGGACAATCCGGTCGACAGAACGACGTTGTTTATCGTGGCGCGCGGGATTTTGACAAGGGCGCTTGCGATTCCGGCGCGGACGGGGAACGATATGCCGGATTGAAGACAGGCGCGCGTGAACGGATCGGCCTCGCATATATTGAGTCGGCTGTGCGAGTTCATCATGAACATATTGGAAAGGGAGTTGAACAGGAACGCGCGCGTGATGCGGTCGTTAAGGCGGGTGCATCCGAAGTCGCGGCAGGCGATGACGGGCTTTGCGGCGAATCCGACGCCGGGATTGACGGCCGCCTCGGCTTCGCGCGCGATGTGGATGTTTTGATCATAGTTGAGGGAATCGGTGCGCATCATGAATTCGGATTCCGGAATGAAGTTGACGTCCTCGACGGTCGCCATGTACGAGTCGACGGGCGCGTCGGTGTAAATCACTTGGTCCAGACCCTGCCGAGATCCGCCGCCGAATAAACCCGGCAACCCCGGCGCGGCGAACGCGCAAGGAATGCACAGCGACATAAAGACAACGGACAGGCAAAGCCTTTTCAACATAAAATCCTTACACATATGGATATACTAAAACAATCCCCCCCTATGGCGCAAGGAAAAAATCCCGCCCCCGGCGGGATTTTTTCCTTGCCTTTCTTAGGCATTTCATTACAATACGCCTTGATAACAGGGATGTTCCCTGTTGTTGGGGATCTAAAACCCGGTTAAGTCGCGTCACGAGAGACGTAAAAGCTCCAACAGTGGTTGGAGTGCGGCGAATATATTGAATAAACCGCGCAATTTCGACTTAATTGTTTTAGAACTCCAACCGCCAATTTTCGGCGGTTTTTGTATAGGGGAAAAATTATGACGGCGACAAAAAATCCTGAATCGAGCGCATGGGAAATTTTGATGAACGCACTGAGAGAAATCTCGGAAATCAACGACCGCCTCCGCGCCCGCATAAAGAGTTTGGAAAAAAGCCAAAATCAGGGTCTGGTCGCAGCCTAGGTGGGGCGGCTTTTTATAAAAGCCGCCTTGTTGTTTGCTTCGCAAACAAGGTGTGTTTCATAGAAACACACCCCACCCGCGACACATACATTGTTAATTGTTAACTGTTAACTGTTAACTGTTAATTGCTACATGCTGATTTCTAATTTCTTTTTTGCCGCCGCGGCCCTGGGCCAAAGCGGCGCGACATAATCGGCGACGCATATCGGCTCTTTTGTTTTCGGATCGACGACGACCTCGTGCATGGTCGCGTCGAAAAGCTTTGCGTCCGTGTGAACGAGCCCGAGCTGCACCAGTTTAAGCAGATATTCCGCCAAATGTTTTTCGGAAATTATTTTGGTCGTTCTGTACAGATCGTAATATACGGGCGAAAGACCGTTGACAAAAGTGCATGCGGCGAATTTGTTGCCGTCGCCTTCGATTTTTTTATCGATGGACATAAGCCCGAACTTGGGCGTCGCGCGCTTAAGGGCCTTGTGCGCCCGGCGGCGAAATTCTTTCACGGCGTCGTTGTATTCTATTTTGGAGCACCTTTCGAACAAGAGATACGGTTGCGCTTCTATATCGACAAGTTGTTCCGAAAAGGCGCGCGCGCCGTTGATCGTATAGATTTCGCGCTTTCCCAAAAAAACCATAATGGGACCGGTGTAAAGATTCTGTCCCCTGACCTTTAATTCCCAAGGCGGGCGGTGTCTCGTTTTGTCGACATACGTGCCTTTTCTGTATACGTCCAGGACGGTGGCGCGAATATCTCCGCAGACGGCGGTTATCTTAGGCATGGATTTTTTCGGGGCCTTGGCGGCGTTTGCGACGCTCGCGGCCTTTCTAACGATTTTAATTTTGTGCTTTTGGACGGTCGTGTTCATTTTGTAACCTTTGTTGATTTTATTGGTACAATATACCAATTTTGTCCACAAAGTCAATAGTCAAATTGTGATATGTGATAAGTGATATGTGATATGGGGGCTCTGGTTGTGTGACTATCGGTTACGCAAACGCCCGAATCCCGAATCGCGAATCCCGAATCCCGTATCACATGATTTCGTGCTCGTGAAACCGATACAGCTCTTTCATTACGAAATTGAACACTTTGCCGGAAAATCCCGTGGCTTTGACCTCTTCGAACCGAAGCGAATACGGAAGCGCGGCGAACAATATGAATTCCGTTATATACCGGAAAACGGCCAGCTCTTCCTGACGGCTCAGCGGGCGCGGCGCGTACGGAAGGCGCAGTATCTCGTTCTTGACGTTGCCCTCGATTTTAGCGAGAATGATGTCGACGGTTTTTTGCGGATATGGAAGGTTCTTGATTTTCGGGAACCCGCGGAAGAACGAATCGGTGGACTGGTCCTGTTCGTATATTATGTTCCACCCGACGCGGTGAAGGAGATGCTGGATCGTCTGGCAGATCATTTTGTTGTATTCCACGATGCCGGCGTGATGAAGGTCGCTGATTTCCTTTTGCCCGGCGGCGCCCTGCCCGCGCAGGATTTCGTATCCCGCGTGGCTTTGCCTTTCGGCGTTGAAGAAAGTGCGGACGTTGCACATTATTTCCATGGGGATTTCTTTGCCTTTGAAGTCGAATCCGACGATCACTTTGGCGTCGCGGTATCCGCGCGTGTGGTTAAGGTCGTAGAACTTGTTTTTGATCATCCAGATTTTTTCTTCGCCGAAAATCATGGAAACGTACCTGATGAACGCGTTGATCTGCGGCACGGTGTCGAACAGGATCTTCATGCGGTAAACGTCCTTGATGCGGCGGTACGGGGGATCTATTTTGTCCAGCTCGCGCACAAGGTCGGCCGATATGTCCGGGAACATGGCGCCGATTACGCGAAGCGCTTCGGGCGCGGGATTGGATATGAACTCTGCGCGGAAAAGGGCGGCGATCTTGTCGGCCACGGCCTTGGCGGACGCGCCTTTTTTGGGCCGGACGAGTACGCCGCGGGCGCACGCGGCGATTTCGTCTATGTATTGCGCATAGTATTTCTTGGTGATTTTTTCTATGGTGCGGTTGATGTTTTTCTGCGCGGCGATGACGACGGTAACGATGGACGACATCAGAAGGCTGACGTTGGTTCCGTCGAACGTGAAGAATTGGTTGCGAAGGGGATCGCGCCCGAATCGGTGGTAAACGACGTATGATTCGTTCGGCCCGACCCCGGCGGCGTCGACCTCTTTTTCGCCCGATTGGTTCGTCTTCGGATCGTACACATAGATCGGGGTCTTGGGGGCGTCAAGGGTGCGGTTCAGGAAATAGAAACAGTTCTTGAAACATCCCATGCTGTCGCCGTATAAAAGGCGCAGGTAATCGCGGGCGGGCGCGTCGATAATTTTTTCATCGAACGCGCGGTCGATTTTTTCAAGATTTTTCGCGTCAAGCTCCGCGGCCAGAACGCCGGCGTTTCTTATCATTTTACGATTCCCAAATGTTTGAAACCCGAATCGCTCAATACGCGTCCGCGCGGCGTCCGGTGAACCAGGCCTTTTTGCATAAGATACGGTTCGATCACGTCTTCCAGGGTGTCCGCGGGCTCCGCCAGTATGGCGGAAAGATTTTCGACTCCGACGGGACCGCCCGCGAAATGGCGCGCTATGGCGCCCATGTACGCGCGGTCGATTTCGTCCAACCCGAGTTCGTCGATTTTAAGTTGCGATAAAGTCAGGGCGACGACCGCCGCGTCTATGCCCGTCTCGTTCCGGCTTTCCGCGAAATCGCGGGCGCGCTTGAGAAGCCGGTTTGCGATGCGCGGCGTCCCGCGGCTGGATTTCGCAAGGGTTTCGGCGGCGTCACCGGCGATGTTATAGCCGAGTATCTTGGCGCTTCGAACGATTATTTTGGCCAAATCTTCGGGACTGTAAAAATCGAGGCGCATGTCTATGCCGAATCGGTCGCGCAGGGGGTTGGATAAAAGCCCGGTGCGGGTCGTGGCGCCGACAAGAGTGAACGGCGGCAAATCTATGCGGACGGATTTTGCGGACGGCCCTTCGCCGAGCATGATGTCGAGTTTGAAATCTTCCATCGCGGAATATAAAACTTCTTCGATGGCGGAGGAAAGACGATGAATCTCGTCGATGAAGAGAACGTCGCGCGGCTCCAACCCGGTAAGGATCGCGGCCAGATCGCCCTGCTTTGTAAGCATGGGCGCGGACGTGGCGCGAAACCCGACGCCCAACTCGTTCGCTATTATGTGGGCCAAAGTCGTCTTGCCGAGACCGGGGGGGCCGTATAGAAGAACGTGATCCATGGCCTCGGCCCGATTGCGGGCGGCGCCGACGAAAATGGAAAGATTTTTTTTAAGATCGTCCTGGCCGACGAAATCGGGCAGCGCTTTGGGCCGTATTGCGGTCGGCGCGTCGTCCGGCAAAGCCGGATCCAAAAATCGTCTTGTTTCTGTCATGGGATAACTGATTATATTACGAAAAACCCGAAAGTCAAATCAAAACGGTCATGTGATATGTGATACGAGGGCTCTGATTGTATGACGTTGGTCGCGCAAAAACCACGAATCCCGAATCCCGAATCGCGAATCCCGTATCACATTTATAAAAGTCGGTTCTCCTCTTTCTCCCTCCCGACATACGCCTTGATTTCGTCGTACATCTGCTTTAGGGTGCGCTCGAATTTTTCGTCGCTGTTTTTGACGCGAATCGTTTCCAGATTTATCTTCGCCTGACGCTTTAGCAATTGGGTCAGATGCGGCGCGAAATTCAGCGCGTCCGGACACTCGTTCGCGCCTTGAAGCAAAAGCCCCCGATTCGGCCGCGGCGACAGAAAGGCGTAGTTCGTTATCATGTGGTCGGGCGAAACCAGCGTAAATCCGCGCACTTCCGGCCTCCGCATCATGGATTGAAGGACGTACCACGCGCCCTGGCGCGCTCCCGCGAGCCAAAGCACGTCGGCCTCTTCGTTCTGATTTTGTATCCAGTCGACGACGGAGGCGATGTCGCGGAGATTGTCGTCGAGGTTGCCCAGAATTCCTTCGCTGTCGCCGACGCCGCGGAAATCGAATCGGATGACGGAGAACCCGATGTCCATGTACGCGCGGAAAAGCGCATAGTTGATCCGGTCGTTCATATGAAGCCCGGCGCGCGGGGCCCCGGGGATTATGACGGCCATGGGCGCGGAGTCTTCCGGCCCTTTCTGATATACGGCGTGAATACGTCCGGTTTCTCCCGGAACCATTACATCGACCATGTTATAATGCTCCATTTTCTCTATTTGTCATTCCCGCGACTGCGTCCACCGAAGCCTCCTGCCACCCGAAGCCTTGGCGAAGGGTGGTGGCGTAGGCGGAAGGCGGGAACAGGGTCCTATAAAGCGGTCGCGCGAAGCGCGACGACCTTCTGCGTTGGCAATATACCCCATCCGATACTTAAATTTCAACATAAAAAAGTCATCCTATAATTGTCTCCCCCTCCTTGAGGGGGAGTGGCGCCTCTGGCGCCGAGGGGGAGCTTATAATAATTTATAATTGATAATTAATAATTAAAAAAATCCCGCTTTCGCGGGATTTTTTTACTTCTCCGTAAAGTTTGCGTCGGTCGCGCCGGGCGCCTCTCCGCCCGCGCCCCCGTCCGCGGCGCCTTCGGCGCCGGGCGCGCCTTGGGCGGCCTGGGCCTGCGCGGCCTTATAGACGATTTCGCCAAGTTTCATCGCCGCCTCGTTAAGCTTGTCCGTTTTTTCTTTAAGCGATTCGGCCGTGGCGTTCGCGTTTTGGACCTCGTCCGCCAATTCCTTCTTGGTCTGCTCTATGGCCGCCTTGGTCGCGTCGTCCACCTTGTCGCCGTGTTCTTTAAGCGCTTTTTCAACCGCGAATATGGAGGTGTCGGCGGTGTTCTTTGCGTCGACCAAAGCGCGCTTTTTCTTGTCGGATTCGGCGTTTGCCGCGGCCTCGTCCATCATGCGCTTGATATCCGCGTCGCTTAAGCCCCCGTCGGACTTGATGGAAATCTGCTGTTCTTTTCCGGTCGCCTTGTCCTTCGCGGACACCTTCACGATTCCGTTCGCGTCGATGCCGAACGAGACCTCTATCTGCGGCATCCCGCGCGGCGCGGGCGCGATCCCTTCAAGGTTGAACTGGCCGAGCAGCTTGTTGTCCGCGGCCATTTCGCGCTCTCCCTGAAACACGCGGATGGTGACGGCCGACTGGTTGTCTTCGGCGGTCGAGAAAATCTGCGACTTGTTGGTCGGGATCGTGGTGTTGCGGTCGATAAGCCGCGTGAACACTCCGCCAAGGGTCTCGATGCCGAGCGACAAGGGCGTCACGTCCAAAAGCAGAACGTCTTTGACGTCGCCTTTAAGAACCCCGCCCTGGATCGCGGCGCCGAGCCCGACGACTTCGTCCGGATTCACGCCTTTGTGCGGTTCCTTGCCGAAGAATTGCTTCACGACTTCGACGACTTTGGGCATGCGGGTCTGGCCGCCGACCAAAATGACTTCGCCGATTTTGGCCTTGTCGACGCCCGCGTCGGAAAGGGCCTTTTTGCACGGCTCTATGGTCTTTTCGATAAGGTCCATGACCAGGGATTCAAGCTTTGCGCGCGTCAAAGTGGTATTGAAATGCTTCGGCCCGCCCGCGTCCGCGGTGATGAACGGAAGATTTATATCCGCGGTCGCCTTGGAGGACAGCTCGATCTTTGCTTTTTCCGCGGCCTCTTTAAGACGCTGAACGGCCAATTTGTCGCCGCCCAAGTCGATGCCGGACGTAGTCTTGAATTCGTCGATAAGGTGTTTCAGAACGCGCGCGTCGAAATCCGCGCCGCCGAGCATTGTCTCGCCGTTCGTGGATTTGACTTCGAACACGCCGTCGACGATTTCCAAGATGGATATGTCGAACGTTCCGCCGCCGAGGTCGTAAACCGCGACGATTCCGTTTTTGTTCTTGTCAAGGCCGTACGCGAGCGCGGCCGCGGTCGGCTCGTTCACGATGCGAAGAACGTTAAGGCCCGCGATCTTGCCGGCGTCCTTGGTGGCCTGGCGTTGCGAATCGTTGAAATAGGCCGGAACCGTGATTACGGCGTCGACGACTTTTTCGCCCAGATAGGCTTCGGCTTCCTTTTTAAGCTTGCCAAGGATTACGGCGCTGATTTGCGACGGGGCGTATTTCTTGCCGTTTATGTCGATCCACGCGTCGCCGTTGTCGCCCGCGACGATTTTATAGGGCACGTGCTTTTGAATCTCCGCGGTCTTGGGGTCGTCGAAACGAAGCCCCATAAGGCGCTTGATTTCGTAAATGGTGTTGGATGGATTCGTGACGGCTTGATTCTTTGCGACGACGCCGACAAGCTGTTCGCCGTTCGCGGCGAACGCGACGACGGAGGGTGTCGTGCGCTGGCCCTCGGCGTTTTCGATTATTTTCGGCTCGCTTCCGTCCATGAAAGCCATCGCCGAGTTGGTCGTTCCCAAATCTATGCCCAGTACTTTCGCCATAATAAACTCCTTTTTTCTTTGTCATACCGCGACTTGATCGCGGTATCCAGTGATAAGCACGCGCGAAGCGCGGCATTGTTCCGCCAATATATAGTTCCGAAAAATCCATTTTCAACCCCCCCCCGCACATAATTAGGTAGGGCGGCTTTTTACAAAAGCCGCCATGTTGTTTGTTCCACAAACAAGGTGTGTTTCATAGAAACACACCCCGCCCCATATCACATATCACAATTTGCTATTTGCTATTTGCCGATTTTTTCTTAGCCGCGGCTTTGGGCCACAGGGGCGCGACATAATCGGCGACGCACGCGGGCTCGTTTGTTTTCGGGTTTACGACGACTTCGTGCGCGGTCGCGTCGAAAAGCCTTGCGTCCGTGTGAACGAATCCCCTCCGCACCAAATCCAAAAGATATTCCGCCAAGTATTTTTCTGAAACTATACGCGGATATTTTTTCGGTTTGCGCGGATCGTATCGATTCGAAAGGTCGTTGATGAAAATGTACGCGGCGGGCGTATAACCGTCGTCGTGGTCGTGGACGTCTTTTTTGATTGGCAAAAATTCGGGGACGGTGTGTTCCCTCCCGCGCATCAGATGATGAAATTCTTCCACGGCCTCGTTGTATTCCGCTTTTGTGCGTCGTTCGAACAAGAGGTACGGCTGGGGATCTATATTGACAAGTTGCATCGACGGGGCGTACGCGCCTTTGACTATATAGATTTCTTGCTCTCCGAAACAGACCATGGCGGGCCAAGGCGGCATATGCGGCGACCTGACCTTTAATTCGTAAAACCTATGGTGCGCGTACCTGTCGACAAACGGGCGCGATCCGAATATATTCAAGTATGTGCCGCACACCTCTTTAAGGACGTCGGTTATCTTCGGCGCGGGTTCTTTCGCGCCGCGGGCGGCGCTTGCGGCCTTTTTAATTTTTTTGACCGGGGCCTTCTTTTGGACGGCCTTGCTTGTTTTGACGGGCTTGCTCATTTGGTGATCCTTATTTAATTGTTTTTACCGGTACAATATACCAATTTTGTCCACAAAGTCAATATAAGTTGTTAATTATTGACAATTTTGATATACTTACGCAGAGGAGTGCGTCTGATCATAAAAACAGCGTTATTTTCATTGCTTTTTGCGGTGTCGGTCGCCCGTGGGGCGCATTCGGCCGGACTCGTCACATTTCATACTGGGCTTGAAATTGGAACTTTCGGGGCCGGGGCGACGGAACGCGAAGATATAGAGGGATGCAAGCCGGATAGCCAGTCGATAAATGTAATTTGTAAGTGCATTGACGGCAAAGCGAGTGTGCCGCACAATCCCGAATGGAGGGGATCTACTTTTGGCGGTTGGAAGGGATTGACGAAAGGTACGACGGAGGTAAGTTGTAATCCCGCTGAAGACAAGAGGTATGACGCAATATGGATCGAAAACTCTGAATCTGAATCCGTTGCGGTCGACGGGACTGGTGACGAAAACAGGATGGCGGCTTTATGGAAAAGCCTTCCCAAGGCGGGCCCGGACGGATGGCGGGACAAAGACGGCAATTTCAATCAGACGCGCCTTTTGGCGGACGCGGCGGGCGGGGCGGTGGTGGGCGCGGCGGCGGGGATATTGACCAACATTGCCATGAAAAAAGCCCAGTTAAAAAAGGGATATGAATCGATTCAGTGCGTTTACGGCACCGCGGGCCATGCCGCCTTCGGCGAACAGTTTATAGTGCAATAAAAATCGCCCGCAAGGGCGATTTTTATAATTAGCAGATAGCAGGTAGCAGGTAGCAAATCGGGATTCGCGATTCGGGATTCGGGATTCGGTGGGGCGGGTTTTTATAAAACCCGCCTTTCCTGTTTGCCCTAGGTAGGGCGGCTTTTTATAAAAGC
>JAISSM010000042.1 GCA_031273075.1 Rickettsiales bacterium | reverse complement strand
GGGAATTTCGGGGACGCGAAACCGGTCGGCGAAGGCGTGTCGGAAATGCGCATCAAATACGGACCCGGATACCGCCTGTATTATACGGTTCGCGGTCGGGAAGTAGTAATTTTACTTTGCGGCGGGGACAAGTCCGGTCAAAGGCGCGATATTGAAAAAGCAAAGAAATTATGCAAAGAGGTTTGAGTATGGCAAAAAAAGTAAAAGTTTTTGAATGGAACGCGCTGGATTATTTGGATAATGAAAAATCCATCGCGGCGTATTTACAAGTCGTCGCCGACGAAAACGACCCCGAAGCCCTTGTATACGCGCTCGGCACCATCGCCCGCGCGCGCGGCATAAATAAAATGGCGAAGGATATGGGCGTAAACCGCGAATCTCTTTATAAAAGTTTTTCCGGGCGCACGAAACCGCAATTCAACACTATTTACAAGGCGATCGACAAGCTTGGGCTTCAAATCCGTTTCAGTCCGAAAAGACAACTTGCGCTTCATGCGTAACGGTCGACAGTCCACGGTCAACAGTATAAACGGTCAAGGGTTACTCTATGCAGCAGTCGACGGCTTTCTTGACCCAATTGCCGAGCCCGGACAAAAGTCCGGTTTTTTTCGCGTCGTTATTCGCGGGCGCGACGGCGGCCGGTTTGCACGCGCAGCCGATCCAATCTTTCAATCCCGGGTGCATCGATTCGTCCTTAGCAACCGCGGACAAATCCATCAAATCCATATTTATCCCCCAAAACAGGCTGTACAAATCATACGCCTTGCCGAACATATCGTACGCATCCGTCTTTTTTCCGGCGCCCAACGCTTTCGATCCGACTTCCAACAATCGCATCGAGGCCGCCAAAAGATGCTTGCTTATACACCACACCTCTCCGTTTTCTCCGGACGATTTTTTCACCAATTTCAGCATCAATTCTTTCCGCATTTCGCGCACCGAATTTATAAGGTCGTAAAATCCCGGCTTGTTCGTTTTGCCCCCGCTGAAAAAGAAATGCTCTTCCAGCGAAACAAGGTTCATCACCGCGATCGACAGATCCTGATCGCTTGACAAATCAAGCGGGTTCGATTTTTTCGCCGCGTCCGCTTTCGCTATCAATTCCTCCATGGATAATTTTTTCACCATTTCCCGCACTCCTTATATATACACGATGGCCGCAAGTATTCCGCTCAGCGCCAACAGCGCGCCCATCGGTACGATGACTTTTTGGAATTTGTATCTCGATTTGCCGCCGTTGTTCCTTAGCGATATGTTAAGTCTGTATTCGGCGATATAGAACGCGATCGTTCCAAGGATTGCCCCCAGAAGGAATTTGTCCGCGCCCAATAATGTGTCGGCGCCGAACTCTATGCCCGGAAGAAAATACACGCCGCCCAAAAGCGCGTAGTACGACGCCAGGACCGCCAGGTACCAAAGGCCGTTCTCAACGCCGCGCCGTTTCAAAAACTTTATCGTCCAAAGCGACAGCATCAACACGAGCGCGCCCGCCCACACGCCGGTTATCGCGTCGTCCACGCCAAGCAAGCGCGCAGCCTCCAGCCCCGCGCCCACGCCGACCGTGCAGACCGGACAGAGGGGGACGGCGTGCGCCGAAGGCGCAATGAAGAATGAAGAATGAAGAATGAAGAAAGATACGATTTTTTTCAAATTGTTTCCTTTGGCGGAATGTTACCGATTTTTCGGGCGGCGCGCAAGTGCGAACTTCGCGCCCTCGGGTTCGCATCCAATTCCGCGGCGGTCGGTTTCAATGTTTTAAGCAATATGAAATCCGCCGGCTTCGCGGGCATCCGCGGGTCGCCCGCGGGCGTCGTCCACTCGCGGAATTTTTTCTTCACGATTCGGTCCTCCAGCGAATGAAACGTCACGCACGCGCAGATCCCGCCGATTGAGAGCAGGGCGGGGACGGCGGCAAGCGCGCGTTCTATTTCATCGAGTTCGCCATTGACTTTAATGCGAATCGCCTGGAACACCTTTGCCGTATTTTTCGGATCGAATATCAAATCCCGAAGCTGAAACGTCGTTTTGGGCGGCGTTTTTTTAAGCGCGCGGGCCAAGGCCGCGGCAAGTTTGGCATTTACATCTCCATATTCCGACAGGATTTTCGCCAACTCTTCCGGCGGGGAATTTTCTATCAATTCGGCGGCGGCGGGCCCTTCGCCATCCATTCGCATATCCAGCGGCGCGTCAAAGCGCCACGAAAAGCCCCGTTCAGGGGTGTCTATCTGCATGCTTGATACGCCGAAGTCGAAGACGATGTGCGTCACGGGATTCGGGATTCGGGATTCGGTTCCCGCCTTCGCGGGAATGACAGGGATTCGGGAAAATCTGGCGTTTATAAATGTAAATCTATCCTTGAATTCTTTTTTAAGTTTGTCGGCAAATTGGATGGTGGACGGGTCGCGGTCGAATGCGATCACAGATGCTCCTCTTTCCAAAAACGCGCGCGAGTATCCGCCCGCGCCGAACGTCGCGTCCAGAATCGTTTCGCCCGACACGTCGCCCAGCGTCGCCAGGACTTCGGGCAGTAAAACGGGGGTGTGCGCATGCATTTGGCAATTATAAATTATTAATTAACAATTAACAATGAACAATTAACAATGGATGTGGCGGGGTGTGTTTCTATGAAACACACCGGCGGGTTTTATAAAAACCCGCCCTACCTATGCTCTGCCAGGCATGTAATTCAATTCGCGGTGCAGTTGCCATACGTGAACGTTCCCTTGCTGTCCCCATACTCGCCGGAAATCGTAAGTGCCGGGGTGGTGGTTTCAACATAGCCTGTTCCGCACGGTGCATTGTCCACAACGGTTTTATAATCGGGATTCTCGCACGTTCCACTTAGCGGGCAGGTAACAGAGGAGGCGGTGGGGGCGGAACCAAGCCACTCGCAAGCGGGAATATTGAGGAGCGCGGAACGGGAACAGAGGTTGCCCGAGCCGAGCCGAATGCAGTAGAGCGCGCAGATGTTCGCACAACTCCGCCGACAGTAGTACACATCCCCGTTGCTGTAGTTGAACACCCAGGGCGCGCCATTACTGTCTGCATCACAGGTTTGATTATTAGTACTATCAACTATG
>JAISSM010000037.1 GCA_031273075.1 Rickettsiales bacterium | reverse complement strand
TACTACTATGATTTCGGAAAATTTCAAGACTTTTCCACGCGCGGGCAAACTCATGGGCATAGATTGGGGGGAAAAAAGAATAGGCCTTGCCGTGACGGATCCGGACAAAAAATTCACATTCGCGCGCCCGCACGCGACCGACATATCGCATATTGCATATCATATATCTCAAGAAAACATCACGGGCGTAATAATCGGCCTTCCGATAAGATCGGACGGATCGGACTCGGAAACGACGAAGCGGGTCCGCGCGTTCGCGGAAAAATTGGCCGAACAAACGGATGTCCCGATAGCGCTGCTGGATGAAACTCTTACAAGCATCGAAGCCATAGATCGCACCCGCCGCGACCTTGGTCGCGGATGCGACGGGCGCGTCCGCCGATGCGACCGGCATACTGGCGATATAGATTCTGAAAGCGCGCGTATAATCCTTGAAAACGCACTTGCGATCATGAACCGGCGATAAGTTTTATCTCTTCTTTGTAAAGTCGAACCAACTCTTCCGTCGCCGCGCCCAGATAATGCCGCGGATCGAAATTTCCGGTTTTTTTGGCAAATTCGATTTTCACAGCCGCCGTCCACGCCAACCGCGCGTCGGAATCGATGTTGACCTTGTTGATGCCGAACTTGACGGCCTTTTTTATATCGGCGGCCGCGGTCCCGCCCGACTTTTTAAGCCCGACGACCTTCGCGTATTTTTCCGGGATTTGCGACGCGCCGTGAAGAACCAAAGGAACATCCGGCAAAAGTTTCCGAACTTCGCGCAAAATATCGAAACGAAGCGGACCGCCGCCTTTGTGGGCGCCGTGGCTTGTCCCGATCGCGATTGCCAAACTGTCGCACCCGACTGATTTGACGAACCGCGCGGCGTCGAGGGGATTTGTAAGACCGACGTCGCCGGATACGTTGTCTTCGACGCCGCCGATGCTGCCCAATTCGGCCTCCACCCAAACTCCGCGCGCATGCGCGAAGGCGGCGACCCGCCGCGACAACTTTACGTTTTCATCGAACGACAAATGACTTCCGTCGATCATAACGCTTTTGAAACCCAAAGCGATCGCGCGCTTGCAGATGTCGAAACTCTTGCCGTGATCGAGATGAAGATAGTTTCGCGCGCAGGCCCATCTAAGAAACTCGTCGCCCATGTACTGAAAGGCGGACTCCGATACGGCGAAAATAACGCGGGCGCCGGTCTCATCGACCGCGCGCTGAATAGCCGACAGGGATTCGAGGTTGTAAAAATTGAACGCGGGCGTGGTAACGCCAAGGCAAACCGCTTTGTCGAGAACGTGTTTCATGGTATAATTATACCATAAAAGAGAAACCGAAAAAACGGCCGTAAACCGTTATAATAAGTTGACAAAATATATTTTTAGATATATAATTATATAAATGAAAACGAAAGAGCAATAAAAAAATGTCAAGGAACCCGCCCTCTTATGCCGACCTTACGGACCTCACGGACGAAAATGGCAATTTTATCCCGGCTCTGCTGAAACCGCCCTATAACGCGCGCAATTTTAATGGTATCGACCCTCTGACCGGCAAAGTCTTTGACGATGGTGAGAAGATCCCTCATATAGTGAAAGCGGCGCGCGAGAAGGACAAATGGGGCAACGCGGAACAGTTAACCCATACTGTTTGGAAATGGTTCTTTTTGCATTATTACATGACGCCGGGGCAGAAGTACCGCCTCTATCACGACCTCAAAAAAGGACTTAGGAGACATGCGAACATCGTATGGACAAAAGACTTTCAAACCGGGGAATACGTGGAAGCCGTGCAGTGGCCGGACGACGGAAGATCGTCTCTTCAGCGCGGATGGGACAAATACCTGCTTGAAAACCTGGAATATGTGGCGGAACTTGGCCCGGACAGGAAAAGACGCTGGCGGATAAAACGCGACGACGACGGCGTGCCCATACTTACAAAATATAAATCGATACCGGATTTCGCGGAAATATCAAGTCGCGGGGTGGCCGAAGATGCCATGATAAAAACCATATACAGGAACTTTATGCGCGGCCTCCGCTCCATGAAAGACTCCATGTATTGGCTCCGGCAAATAAAAACGAACATCCCGATGTATCTGAACCCTTTCATCGGCAATTACCTCGCCGACTGGCTTGACGATGCGGGCAAACTTGCCGAACTGAAACCGTTTACGATATTCAAACCGAACCCGCAGGCGAGAGGTCCTTTCAAAGAATTTCTTGCATTTATACAAAACGATGAAAATCCGATTGTTCAGCGTATAAAAAGCGACATTCTGGGCGTCAAGGACTCCAAACATTTAAGCTTTGCTCAACTCAAAAGCCTGTTGAACGTCGGACTAAATGTGAACGAAAAAGCGCTGAGCGATCATGATCTTATCACGACAGTGCGCCACATCCTTACAAGTCTTAACGGACAACTCCTTCAAATGTTTGGCGGAACCAAAGTAGAAGGCATGGAAAAATTTGAAGGCACTGGCGCGTTCGTCAAATTGCAGAGCTATCTTGACGAAGAAAACGAAGAAATCGATCAGGACCACTTCGACCGGTTCAAACAACGCGGGGTTTTCCAATCGCTGTTCAAGGTTATATTCGAACAGGAAGAACTCAGGAAACAATTCGGAAATTTCGACGGCGGAAGTTGGATTGTGGCCCAGTATGACAAGGCCAAGGAGCACACCAAGGCGATCGACGACCTCGCGGCGAGGCACCCCGACGAATTTTCGCTCATCGGAAGAATCAGGAAAAATATTAGGGAAGATGTGTTCGAACGCGGACTGTCTAAACTGTGGGACAGGCATTACCGGCACAAATACATATTCATGGGCGCGCGCGGATTTGCGACGGCCGTGCGCGAAGTCGGCATAAAGCCTGAGGACGGCCTCTGGGCGATTTTGGATAAAAAGGACGCGCTTCTCGCAAAGGTCAAGGGCACGCAGGCGGGCGGCTTGGACGCGTACAACATACTCACGAAGCTTTTGGAAAAATCCAAGGCGGACGGGGATATGAAGGAAACGATCACGGGGGCGGCGAAACATCCGCACCAAATGCGCGCCCTCGTGCAAAGAATAATCGTCGAATGTTGTTTTAGGAATAAACACAACTTCGACGAAATGTGGCCGACATTGGAATTCCTTCATACGTTTCAGTTCGGGATATTCAATTCCGACAGGGTCGCGCCGTGGCTGGAAAACAAAGCGGACTTTTTCAACGGCATCAAATGGGCGCAGAAAGGGCCGGGCAAATGGTTTGCCATGGGGGTCAACTTTGCGGCGAATCTGACGGCGGACTTTCTTGGCGCAATGATACACTTGGGCGTCCACGGCTTTAACAGGGTGTACGGCAACGGGTGGCGCGGCCTTGGCGGCACATTCCACGGGAAAGAACTTGAACAGTTCGGCATACTCGGCAAACAGTTGAAGGAATGGCAAAAGGAATATAAAGAAACCGGCTATTGGGATATCCACACCGACATTATGGAAAACGCCGTCAACGCGTTTAAAAAGGCAAAGGCGGAGGGAGGGAACGACCGCAAAACCATAGCGAAAATGGACGGGCTCCTCGCCAAGGCGAGGGCGGAAGCGAACGCGGAAAGGAATAAACTTAACGACCACAAAGAACGATTAAAGAATACTTTGGAAGGTACCTTCCCGGGCGGACGCGACAAAGAAATGGCGAAGATAATTAAAGAACTTGAAGAAGATCTTGATCCTGCAAGGCAAAACGAGGATATGCACACAAACCGCGAATGGTATAATACCGTCGAAGATTTGCTTAAAAAGAAGCCGATCCCCAACTCCAAGACCATACTTTATTGGTTGAACAAAACCAAAAATTTGAATAACAATTTTGAAACTCTGGATCGTACTGCGAAAAACGAGTTTAATCTTGTCGCCAAGGTCCAGGAAGATGTATGGAAACTGCAAAATGACGCAAGCTTAAAGGACCAGTTGGAAGAACAGGAAAAGATACTGGCGACTTTGAAAAAAAGAACCCGGTTTTTGACCGCGCAAAATAATCTAAACAGAAAAATCGTGTCGGAAAAAAGTTTCAGGGACGACATGATAAAGAACGGCTATGCGGAAAACGAGATGGTGGGCGGGGAGGCCTCGAAAGAAAGATCCAGATATGAAACCGCACTGATGGCCATGGCCGTCTGGGATTATTGGCAGGCGGGGAAGGCCCAGGATTGGAAGTGGTATAAAAACCACGATAAGGTGCAGAGCAAATGGCAAAATGAAATGTTTGAAGCTTCCATGAATGACGAAGCGAACGAACTTGATATGTTTTACGGGGCGGGCGGATACGCGGAAATGTGGGGGAACAACTATACGGAAAGCACCACCAGCAGCACGAACCCGAATATACTGCCGTTCAGAAATATCATTATGAACCAGTCCCAACTCTAACACACTCGTCATCCCCGCGACTGCGGGGATCCATTGCGCCGCAGGCATTTTCTCCTTTGTCATACCGCGGGGTTTCTCTCTTGTCATTCCCGCGAAGGCGGGAATAGGGCCCCAATAAAGTACGCGGCGCCAAAGCACCATGGTGGTTTTGTCTCCCCCTCCTTGAGGGGGAGTGGCGCCTCCGGCGCCAAGGGGGAGCTAGTTCCCCTCTATGGAGGGGTGGCGCGAAGCGCCGGGGTGGTCATTGTTAATTGTTCATTGTTAATTGTTAACTGTTGACCACAACTTTCACAAACGTTTTTTTGCCCTTCTGCACAAGAAATTCACCCGCGCCCTCAATGACCTCATCGACGCTTAAAACCCGCCGGCCGTTGACGGACAATCCGCCCTGCCCTATGGTGCGGCGGGCCTCGGACTTTGTCGGGAATAATCCGGACAGCATCGCGAAATCAATCGCGGACATCGGCAGTTTTGCTTTCACATTCACTGATGGCGCGGCGGAGGCGACGACAGTCGCCGATGCGACCGCCGCGCCTGCGAACAGCGCCGCGCTTGCCGCGGCGGCGGCATTGGCCGCATCCTTGCCGTGCGCGATCTTGGTCGCCTCGAACGCCAGAATCTTTTTCGCCTCGTTCAACTCCGCGTCTTTCAACTTTGCCAATTTTGCGATCTCGTCCAAAGTCAGCTCTGTATATATCTTCAAAAACTTTTCAACGTCGGCATCGGTGACATTCCGGAAATATTGATAGTATTCGTACGGCGTCGTCTTGTCCTCGTTGACCCACACGGCGTTCCCGGCGGACTTCCCGATCTTGTTTCCTTGGGCGTCCGTGATAAGCGGCGTCGATAAAACGAACGCCTCCTTCGCCAATTTCTTGCGGATCAGTTCCACGCCCATTATGCAGTTGCCCCATTGATCCGATCCGCAAATCTGCAACACGCAGTTGTGCTTTTTGTAAAGTTCCAGGAAATCGACCGCTTGAAACGTCATATAGTTGAATTCGAGAAAACTCATTCCGTTTTCAAGGCGGCGTTTTACGGATTCCATGGAAAGCATGCGCGGAACGGTGAAATCAGTTCCGAACTCGGAAAGAAATTCCAAGTGGCCGAAGTTTTTATGCCAGTCATAGTTGTCGACCGTAAGGAAATCGTCGTTTCCTAAAATCTTTTCATACGACTTTCGAAGCCCGATAAGATTTTTGGAAAGCGCGCTTTCCGACAATACCGGTCGGCCATTGTCGCGCCCGCTTGGATCCCCGATGCGTCCGGTCGCGCCGCCGACAAGCATTATGGGCCTGTGCCCGTAACGCTGGAACCAGCGCATCATCATAATGGGAACGATGTGCCCGACATGAAGCGAATCGCCGGTCGGATCGGAACCGTAATACAAGGACACTCTGACGCCGCTCGTCAATACGTCGAGCAAGCCGTCCATATTGCTGGCTTGATAAATAAACCCGCGCTCCTCCAACTCATGCAATAATTCACTTTTCATTGTTAATCGCTTTCTTCTTCGTCATCCCCTGTCTCCCCCTCCTTGAGGGGGAGTGGCGCCGCTGGCGCCGAGGGGGAGCTTTCCCCTTTGTCATCCCGCGGCTTTTTCTTTTTTGTCATTCCCGCGAAGGCGGGAATAGGGTCTCTTTGTCATCCCGCGGTTTAACCGCGGGATCCAGGTGATAATTACGCGGCTTCGCCGCGACAATAATTGCTACCTGCTACTTGCTATCTGCTACCTATTATTTGCTACCTGCTAATTATTAATTAGTTTCGCCACTTCGTCGGCCAAATTATCCTGACGCTTTTCGATGCCGTCGCCCAGCATGAAACACGCAAAGCCGGCAAGTTGACCGCCGGCTGCGGTAACGACCGCTTTGATTGTCTTCGACGGATCCATGACGAACGGCTGTTCTTCAAGCACTGATTCGGCATAGTATTTTTGAATCCGTCCGCTGATCATCTTTTCCGCAACTTGATCGGGCTTTCCCGCGGTCGCGCCCGATTCGATGAAAACTTTCTTTTCGCGTTCGACGGCCGCCGCGTTGACGTCGGCGACGACCATGAATTCTGGCCGACACGCGGCGATGTGCATAGCGATCTTGGGCCCGACTTCGGCGACCGCCGCGTCGCCGCCGTTGATCGCGACCGCGGCGCCGATCTGCCCCATGTTCGGACACAACGCGTTGTGTATATATGTGAACACATGGTCGCCTTTGACAGAGGCCGCGCGGCGGAAATTCATATTCTCGCCGATCGTGGCGATAACGTTCACGACTTCGTCTTTCACGGCATTGGCGACGGCTTCGAAATCACCCTCTTTTTCCAGGGCCTTTTCCGCGATCATATGAACGAGACTTTGAAACTTTTCATTCTTCGCGACAAAATCGGTCTCCGCATTGACCTCGACGATGCACGCCAAGCCGTCCTTGGACACGGCGGCGACCAACCCCGAGGCGGCGACGCGATCGGCTTTTTTCGCGGCCTTTACGATTCCCTTTTGGCGGAGCCAATCGACGGCGCCGTCCATGTCGCCGTTTGTTTCTTCAAGCGCTTTTTTGCAGTCCATCATCCCCGCGCTGGTCTTTTCGCGCAGAACTTTTATCATATCGGTCGTTATATTCGCCATTTTATTCTCCTTCCGATTTATGTTCGGCCTTGTCTTTGCGAAGCGAAACCCTTTCGGACTTAACCGACTTTTCGTGGGCCTCTTTGGCAAGGGCTTCTTCTTCGATCTTGTCCGCGTCGACGTTTGTGAAATCTTCCGCGACTTTTTTGCTTGCGACGCCGCCCAAACGCTTTTCGATGCCGGACAGAATGGCGCCGACGAACAGATCGCAGTATAATTGAATGGCGCGCGCGGCGTCGTCGTTGCCCGGAACCATAAAGTCGATGCCTTCCGGATTTGCGTTGGTGTCGCAGATGGCGACGGTTGGAATGTCAAGCCCGCGCGCCTCGGCGACGGCGTTGCTTTCGCGCACGACGTCGATGATGACGACGGCCTGCGGCACGCCGTGCATTTCAAGGATCCCGCCGAATATGTCGCGAAGTTTTCCCGCGTCCTTTTGCATAAGCCCGATTTCTTTTTTGGTCAGCCCCAGTTTTTCGGCGTTCTCGATATCGCTTTCCATCTTGCGCATGCGGCGGATGGATTGAGATACGGTCGTCCAGTTGGTAAGCATCCCGCCCAGCCACCGGTTGTTGACGTAAAATTGCCCGCACCGTTCGGCCGCGTCTTTGACGACGGCCTTGGCCTGATGCTTTGTCGACACGAATAAAACCTTCCCGCCGGCGGCCGCGATGGTTTCAAGCGCGACAAGCGCCTTGTGCAAAAGGGGCGCGGTCTTGTTGAGATTTATGATGTGGATTTTGTCTTTTATTCCGTATACGTACGGGGTCATCAGCGGATTCCAGCGCCGCGTGTTGTGGCCGAAATGCGCGCCGGCCTCCATAAGCTGCTTCATTGTAAATTTAGGTAACGCCATTGATATGGTCCTTTGTTTCTATTGTTATCCTCACCGTCCGAAGAACACCCCGAAGGGCATAGAAACTTGCGAACGATTGTGTTCTTTCGACCCGTCCGATTTGGACGAACCGATGGGCGGATGATACAACGGGAAAAACCAAAAGTCAAATTACATCCACCGCGGCGGAGGCGACGAAAGTCGCCGATGCGACCGCCGCGCCCTTAATCGCGCCGGAGATGTCGGCATCCGCCGACATCGATGCGACCGGCGCGTACCCGGGGTTGCAGATACGTCGGACGCGTTACCTGGAAATACGAACTACGCCGTCGCGCGACGACACGTGCCACCCGGCGGACAGGCATAAATTCTGAAACTTGCGCCTTTGACTCGCCCGAATGGACGCGGTGGCGCTGTTTTTGAAAATGGATTTGAGAACCATGTCGTAAGAGTCGCCCGATTCGCGAACGGCCTGATTCAATTGGATCCAGTCGTTCAATCCGTTCGGCATCTCGATATAAACCGCGGCCCTGTCGTCGGACCCGATCGCGGCGGCCAAAAAATTGGGAACATTGTTGTCGTTGTACCACTTGTCGACGGCGGCGCGGTCCAGGGTTACGGAGAACTTGGCCGTGTACGCGGTCTTGGATGTCTTTTCGTTCGATATGCTTGTGGACGCGACAAGATTCTGCAATACGGCGTCGTCCGCGCCCATGATAAGATTTTCGACGACCGCGCGATCGGACCAGCGCGACAAAACCTGAATGACCCCGCTCCTAATGGCGGAATCGGACGCATCGGCTTTTGCCTTGGCGGCTGTGGCGGCGCGAACGTCCATGTTGATTTCGGCGGTCATGTTGGGGGCCGCGGACAAAGCGGAAAAGAATAAGAACGCGAAACAAAAAGCCGAGAATATCTTTTTCATGGAAGGACATTGTAAACCACCAAACGCCGATTATCAACTCTTTTGTCATTCCCGCGACGGCGGGAATAGGGTCTTGCAAATTATAAACTAATCGCTATAAAGTTCCCCTCTATGGAAGGGTGCCCCGAATGGGCGGGGTGGTCATTGTTAATTGTTAACTGTTCATTGACAACCGCCCTCCATGAATTATAATCGCCTGAACCATGCCGAAAGTCGAACGCAACTTATCTTTGTTCAAGTGGAACAACTTCTTCGCGTATATGTGGCCGCTGTCGGCCGTCGGAATAATCTATTTTGAACAAATTACCGGAAGCTGGGCGCTTGCGTCGCTGATATATTCGACATACGTCCTGACGCAGGCTCTGTCGGAATTGCCGGTCGGAATAATCTCCGACAAATGGTCGCGCAAAAACACGGTTATTGTGTCAAGCATGATTCTGTTTTTATCCGGCGTGTGCTTTGCGCTTGCCGGAAATTTGTCCAGCACGACGCTCTTGTTCATGGGATCGGCATGCTGGGGACTGGGGGGTGCGTTCGACAGCGGCACGGACGAGGCGCTGATGTATGAAACGTGCAAGGACCTTTGCAAAGAAGACGAATACGACGTCGTTTTTTCCGGCGCGAAAATATGGCGGTACCTGGGCGCGACCGCCGCAACGATGATCGCCGTCCCGACTCTTTATTTTTCGAACATGAATATGCTGGCGTGGGTGTCTTTGATTCCCGCGTTCGGAAGCCTTTGGGTGTCGTTTTTGTTTACGGAACCAGAAAGCCACGATCGCGCCAAGGCCCACCCTCTTCGCCATTTTATGGGCGCGCTTAAAAACTTCAAACTGAATGCAAAGCTCCGCAAAATCGCATTGGCCCACATTATGAACTTCAGTTGGGGCGAAACTCAGTACAGATTAAACAGCGTGTATTACGCGCAGTTTTTGCCAATATGGGCGGTGGACGTCGCCGTGTTTGTATACAGGGGGCTTACCGCCGCGGGATTCTGGGCCGCCATGTTTATAAGGAAAATCGGATTGTTGAAAATGGCGTTCGTATCGACCTTGTTCAAAATAGTAATCGTCGGCGCCGGACTGTTGATCAATAATGTCATATCGCCGTTTTTGATGGCAACATCAAGCCTTGCTTCGGGCGGGGAACGCTCTGCGGAATCGGCGCTGATGCAGAAAGAATTTTCGGATTCCGAACGCGCGACCATGTATTCGATCGTCGCGATATTCGGCGGAATATTGACGGCGATATCGTTTTACGTATTCGGATTGCTGGCGGACGCCTATTCGGTCCGGACCTCGCTGACCGCGTTGCTGATATATAAAATCATAATAAGTTCTTGCTATTGGCGATTGATGAAAAAATACGGCCACAACGATCCCTAGAACCGAACGCCGATTGTCAGCTGCTAAAAAATTGCCTCCCTCTCGTCATCCCCGCACCGGGCGCGCGGCGGAGGCGACGACAGTCGCCGATGCGACCGCCGCGCGACACATCCATTGTTCATTGTTAATTGCTACCTGCTCTTTGCTACCTGCTAATTATTAGAACCGAACGCCAAGACCGAACGCGAAAAACCAATCCTCGACAAGACTGCCTTGAACCGTGCCGCCGCTTCCCCAAACGCCGAAATTCTTGTCGATTTTATAGCGCGCTGATGCCACGACCGTATGTCCGAAATAATCGTCGTCCGCGTCCCAAACCCCGACTTGCGAGAAAATATAATTCAAACTGAACGACCACGCGAGAATATCGTAAGAAAACCCGGTCCCGCCTTGGATCCCGTCGGAACGCGGCTGAGTTGGATCGGCCCCGTTGTCGGAAATGATTTTGCCGGTCGCGGCCCAAACGATGCTTCCGACTTGAATATTGACCCCGAGGGTCCCTTGATACCGCGCGTCCGCGAACACGGGCGGCAAATGCGAATCGCTTGTTAACCCGAACGGCTTTTCAATATACGAAAGCCCCAAAGATACCGAACTCTTCCACCGTCCGCCGATATCCCTGTATCGAATTCCGAGATCGGTGGAATTGTTGAATCCGCGACCTTGAACGAACGTCCGGCCGATGCCGAATTGAAACGACTTCTCGGGATTGCTCGCGACATTGGTCCGCCAGGCGTATTGATTGCCGCGAACGGCGGGATGCGTTATCCCGATATGATCGTCGGGGAGGAAGAAAGGCGCGTTGTTGACGCTTGCCCCGCCGACGTCGGGCAACAGCAGGGAAAGCTTCGCGGCGATGGATTCCGTCCACCCGACCTCTATCCTCCCGATATTGTTCTGGGTGTAAACGAAAGCGTCTTTTGCCCAAAACCCGCGGTCGGCGGCGCGCATGTCTATGGCCCAAACCGCGCCGACAAGACCCCTGTCCGCCGTTTCGCGGCTTGCCTGCAACCGAAGAATATAATCGAGACGCGTCTCGGCCGGAACGCTTTCGCCCCCGCCGACGGTCGCGCTGGTGCCATTGAATGTGGCGCGCAGAGAGTTTTTTCCATACTGCCATTCATGCGCCTCCGCCGAAAACATAACGGACGACGAACAATGAACGACTAGTAATAAAAATATAAACGATCTATAAATTCTCATATCGCACATTGCTACCTGCTAACTGCTATCTGCTAACTGTTTCACCATCGCTTTTTGCAACTTTGCAAAGGCCTTCTCTTCTATCTGCCGCACCCTTTCGCGGCTTATCCCGTATTCGGCGGATAATTCGTCCAGCGTCCGGACAGGATCGGACAACCGCCGCGCGACAAGGATCTGCCGCTCGCGCTCTGAAAGCTCCATAAGATGCGCGCGCAAAAGCTCGCTGTTCTTGACCCGCGCCTCATGCTCTTCCAGCTCCTGCATGATCGGCTTTTTATTGTCCTCGATAAAATCCAATTGCTCTTCGCCGTCGTCATACCTGCTCGCGTTAAGGGACAAATCTCGCGCGCTCATTCGCACGTTCATATTGATGACGTCGTCCTCGGACACATCCAGATCGGACGCGATCCGCTTGGCCTGTTCGACGGACAGGCTTCCGTCCATGATGCCGAGCGCGCGTTTCGCCCGCGTAAGATTGAAGAAAACTTTTTTCTCCGCGGCGCCGGACCCGATTTTGACAAGCGACCAGTTGCTCAGGATCAAATCATACATCTCCGCTTTAATC
The DNA here is from genome assembly GCA_031273075.1 of Rickettsiales bacterium. Taxonomy (GTDB): domain Bacteria; phylum Pseudomonadota; class Alphaproteobacteria; order Rs-D84; family Rs-D84; genus JAISGC01. The sequence goes on along the minus strand of JAISSM010000037.1, from coordinate 8,229 downwards.
CAAAACGTGGCATAGGTCGAAAACCGGAATCCTTTTTCCGGCGCGAACTTCTGAACCGCGTGCATAAGCCCGAGGTTTCCGGCGCTTATAAGATCGGCGACGCTTATGCCGTAATCCCGAAGCCCATAGGCCATCGAAACGACAAGCCTAAGATGCGCCTTGATAAGCGCTTCGGCGGCGCCGCGTTCGCGCATGGATGCGAAGCGAACGGCGTATTCGTATTCCTCTTCCTTTGACAGCATCGGGAAACTCTGCACTTGACCGATATAGCGCGCCAAATTTCCATCGTCCGAAACGACGGGAAGGCCATTGGATGAAAGCCTATTGATTTGCCTTTTCATAGGTTGTATAGTATAAAGCAATAAAATCGGACAAGCAAGAAGGAAGACAATTATGACAAAGAACATCGTCAAAAAAACACGCTCCGACCACGCGGAAGACGCCTTGTACCGCGAAGTGTGGGAAGAGGTGCACGCCCAAAAAATAATGGACTTTTTGCGGCGCCACATGCGGATTTTGATTGCGGGCGCGGTATTGATTTTGACGCTGGTGGCCGCGATCGTCGCGGTGCGCCAGATAAAAAAATCGAACGCGCTTGAATTGGCGAACGACTATGAATCCGCGATGACGATGAATCCGGCCCTCGCGCGCGAAGCGCTTACGCGCCTTGCGAAAAAAACAAGCGGCGGAATGGGCGACCTTGCGCTTTTCCGCGCGTATCAGCTTGCGATCGCGGACAACGACGCGGCGGGGGCGATATCAAGGCTTGAACTTTTGGCGGCGGAGGGCGCGACGCGCGACTTCCGCGACCTTTCGCTGGTACAATTGGCCCAGTTGAAAGGCGACGAAATGTCGGCCGACGAATTCCAAAAAATGCTTGCGCCGCTGTTGACCAAACGATCGCCGTTTTACTTTACGGGCCTGCTTTTGGTGGCGCAGAAATATCTTTCGGAGGGGAACCGCGACGCCGCGCGCCCGTTCCTCAGAAAAATCGCGTCCGACGGATCCGCGCCCGCGACCATATCGGGCGCCGCCCAGATGCTTTTATGGTGAAAACCGTGGCTACACGCGCGACGCGCTTTCTTATACTGCTGCCGCTTGTTCTGATCGCGTGCGCGAAATCGGACCCGATACTTGAAGGCGACCGCGTTCCGATATTTAGATCGGACGCTCTGACGATAGACCCGAATGCGCCGAAGGACTTCGGAAAATTGATAGATCCGGAAAAATGCGATTTTACGATCGACGCAAACAATCAAATATGGCGGGGCGCCGGCGAAACCAAAAGACGCGTCTTTGCCGGATTTCCGACGGAATCGCATATTGAATCAAATCGCCGCCCGGCATGCGGCGGAAAATTCGTTTACGCGGGCCTGTCGACCGGGGAATTGGTAAAGGTGAATGCGCTGACAAGAAACGTCGAATGGACGGCGGATATATTCGCCGATAACGCGCCGACTACGGCGTCGGCGTTCTTGGACTTGACGGCGACCCCGGTTTATTTCGGCGGCCATATATACGCGGGCGGATTGGGCGGGGCGTTTTGCAAGGTAAGGGACAAGGACGGATCGAAAGCGTGGTGCGTTCCGATATTGGCGACGGACATAATATGCGCGACCGATAAATTCATAATTGTCGAAACGCCGGGAAAAACGCTTGCGGTGTCGCTTGACGGAAAGGCGTTTGAGACGAAAGAAGGGGAAATTCCATGCCCGAAAAAATAAATTATCAAACCCTCCTTAACGGCGCGTTAAGAACGGTTGTGCGCGAAGCCCTTTTGTACGCGCGCCTTAACGGACTTGGCGACAACGGATGCTTTCATATAACTTTCAGAACGCGCGGGCGCGGGGTGGTGATACCGGAATTTTTGAAAATGCGGTATCCGGACACGATGACCATAGTGCTTCAGTGGACGTTTTCCAACCTCAACGTGTCGAACACGGGATTCGGCGTGACGCTGAACTTCGACAACCGGCCGTATTATATACAAATACCGTTTGCCGAAATGACGGAATTTAAGGACCTGTCGTCGGAATTCATGCTTCAGTTTCCAGAGGTCTCGGCAAAGCCGGAAAACGACCAAATTCAGGAATTACCATTGGAAGAAAAGTCGCGGGAAGACAAAAAGGACCCGCGCATCCTGTCAATGGAAGACTTCCGAAGAAAGAAAAACAACTAGCTTATGCAGGCAAGGGCGGCGTCGTAATTTTTGGCGGCAAGCCAGCTGAAACTGTAATCCGACGCGTATACCATGACCATCACGACCAGGGCGGCGGCTATGATGCCGAGCACGATCCACTTTTTCCCGTCCATGCAGTGATAGGCTATGTTGTAAAGCAGAAACAGAACATACCCGTCGACCAAAATGCTTATAAGGATCAAAGATGTGCAGTTGAACGCGAAGGAATCCAAAACCAATATGACGGGATACATGAAGAATATGCTGGATACGCCCTTGACCGCAAGCTCCCAGTCCCGGCTTCCGCCGGCGATTTCCGAAAACATCATCATAAGGCCGGCGAACGCGAACAATATGCCGACCGCGACGACGGGATAAACGATCAATTTCATAAACACGCTTGAGAACGCGACGCCGCCGCCGAAAATCAAATCGAGGACAAGAAGCGCGACGCCGCCGCAAAGACCGTATATGAACGCCTTGATTATGGACTCTTCGAGGCTTCCGTCGACGACAATTTTCTTGAAAAACCTCTCCGGTTTTGCTAGAATCATATAAACTAGATAGGGAACCTTCTTGATTACTTTCAACATGGCGTTTCCTTTTGGATTATTCTAGTTTATAATAACCGAACAAAGCAAGGATTAAATTATGAAAGTCGCGATAGTCGGCCGGCCGAACGTCGGAAAATCGTCATTGTTCAACGCGCTTACGAAAACGCGCGGCGCGCTTGTGCACGACAGGCCTGGGGTCACGCGCGACGTGGTTGCGGGTGGAAGGGACGGCATTGTGTTCCTGGACACGGCGGGCATGGAAAAGTCCGTCCCCGGGGTTTCCGACGATCCGACCACTTTCGCGTTTATGGCGGCGAAACAGGCGGACGTGATTTTGTTCGTCGTCGACGGCATAAACGGACTTCATCCGATGGACGGAACATGGGTGAAATTTTTGAAATACCATTACGGCCTTGATCCGAACGCGAAAATCATGCTTCTTATGAATAAATGCGACTGCAAATGCGCGGAATGCACGATACAAGATTTTTATGAGCTCGGCCTTGGGGATCCGATGCCGGTCTCCGCGGAACACAAAATCGGAATTGAAGAGCTGATGCGAAAACTCAAAGCGATCGCCAAAGAAATTAATACCAATGCGCCGGGCGCGGCGGAGACGACGAAAGTCGCCGCACCGGAGACGTCGGCATCGACCGGCGTCGATGCGCCCGGTATGCCGGAGACGTCGGTGTCAACCGACGGCGATGCGACCGGCATACCGGCGACCGCCGCGCCTGAAATGAAAATCGCGATCATGGGGCGGCCGAACGTCGGAAAATCGTCGTTGACCAATCTTATCGCCGATCAGGAACGGGTCATAGTCTCGGACACGGTGGGCACAACGCGCGACGCGATAATAATTCCGGCGCGTTACGCGGGCCGCGACATTCGAATCATAGACACGGCGGGCCTGCGAAAAAAATCCAAGGTGACGGACGACATCGAAACTCTGGCGGCGCTGAAGGCGCTGAACGCGCTTAAAGACGCGAACGCCGCGATATTGGTTCTGGACTCGACGGAGGAAATAGACGCTCAGTCCGTTCAGATTGCCGAGAGAATATTCGACGCGGGCAAAACGCTCGGGATCGCTCTGAACAAATGGGATTTGATATCGAAAGACGCGCAAAAAGACCGGCTTTTACACCTGAAACGGGAATTCAAAAATTCATTTTCCCAAATTACGAAACCATTGATCGCGCCGATATCCGCGGCGACTAATACCGGGGTCGAAGATATGATGCGAAAATTGTATAAACTTTGGGACGCGGCGAACGCGAAATTGCCGACAAGCTTGATCAATCGGGCGGTCGAAAAATTGACAAAGCAAAAGCCGCCGCCGATGTCGAAATTAAAACGCCCTATGAAAATAAAATTCGCGTCGCAAACGGGATCGCACCCGTTCGCGATAACGATCAGTATTGGCGGCGGGGGAGAGCTGCCGGAATCGTACACGAAATACTTGCGGCGTGGGCTCGCCGAAAAATTGGGTCTGGAAGGATTGCCGGTGACGATACATTACACGCGGTCGAAAAACCCATACCTATAAGATTTGACATTTCGGATTAAGGGCGATATAATCGACGCGTTGAATAAAAAACAACTCCCCAAAGGAAAACTTTATGCAGTATAAAAAAAATCAAATGTCAATGGGCTTAATGGTTCAGCGCTGCCACCGCTGGCGCCAAAAGAGAAAACAATACATAGACCAGGCGCGGGCGACGCCGGACGAGATAGAACGGGAGCGCTTGCTTCAAATGGCGGAGCATTACGGACGGGTGGTCAGCGACGAACAGTCGAGAATAGATACAAGACGCGATCCGGGCGGACGGGACTTCGGTCCCAGAGACCTAAACTCAAATGGAAACGGATCGCAGGATATGCCGCCACAGGACTTGGACGACGAAGACTACCAAGACTTCAAATCAGAATAATCTATATTTGTCTCCCCCTCTTTTCGGGGCGTATTGTCTCCCCCTCCTTGAGGGGGAGTGGCGGCTCCGCCGCCGAGGGGGAGCTTAAACATGCAGAGCCAAAGTTCCCCTCTATGGAGGGGTGGCGCGAAGCGCCGGGGTGGTTCGTCATCCCGCGGTTTGACCGCGGGATCCAGGTAATAAGGTGGGGCGGGTTTTTATAAAACCCGCCTTTCCTGTTTACTTCGTAAACAGGAAACTGTTGTTTGCTTCGCAAACAAGGTGTGTTTCATAGAAACACCCCCCCCACCAGCGACAATCATTGTTAACTGTTAATTCCCTTCGCCCGCGTTATTTGATATAATACGCGCATGTTCCTCCTCGCCGTATTTATATCACTCCTAAGCCCGATCGCATACGCGGCGTCGACGGTTACGGACTCTCACCTCGCGAACAAATCGTTCAGGTCCGGCCTTTCGCCGGTATTTTACGGCGCGCCGGCAAGTATGCTGCTTCTGCCCCTGCTGTTTTTATTCGGCACGCCGGAAATTCCCGACAAAGACATATGGCCCGCATTGTTGTTCATCGGATTTACGACCATGGCGTATCAAATCCCGTATTTTACGGCGCTCCGCAAAACCGACACGTCGATAATCAACGCCCTCTTCGCGATGGGCAAAGTCCTGATCCCCGTCCTCGCGTACTTTATGGTGAACGAGCGCCTTGCCCCGATACAATACGTCGGCTTTGCCCTTATCACGATCGCAAGCGTGACGCTGAGCCTCAGCCCCGGCAAATTCGGCAAACTCAATTCCGCATTATATTTGATGATCCCGGTCGCGGTGTTGGAGGCGTTCGGATCAGTCCTTGAAAAAATCGCGATAGGCGAACTAAGTTGGATCGGCCTTGCGTTTTGGACCGAAGTCATAGCGAACGCGTTTATCATGACCATTTTGCTTCACAAGAAATCGCGCCGGGAAATACTAAGGGACGCGCCGATGGCCAAGAAAGGCTTTCACTTTCTTGTATTGACGAACCTTTTTACCCTCGCCGGACTCATGACCCAGATGTTCGCGATATCGGTGCTGCCGGTCACGGTCGACAGGGCGATCCATTCAAGCCAGCCGTTCTGGGCGCTGCTATTCGGCATATTGCTGTTCCGCGTCTTCAAAAGAAAAACGAAAGAGAAAACAGACCTTGCCTCGGTCCTCAAAAAAACGATCTGCTTTGCGGTAATATTGACCGGGATAGTCCTTGCGGTGAATTATTGACCGTCCAGGAATTCTTCAAGGGCCGCGCGCTGCTTTCTTGAAAGCCTGGTCGGAACGTCCGTCCCTATCTCTATATATAAGTCGCCGCCCGGCATGCCGCGCCCGCGAACGCGAAGCTTCTCTCCGACTTGTGTTCCGGCCGGAATTTTCACGCCGAGTTTTTTTCCGTCTATAGTCGCGACTTCGATCTCTCCGCCCAGGGCCAAAATGGGAAAAGATACTTTCGCGCGCATGCCCAAATCCGCTCCGAACCTTTTGAACAAAGGATGCGGACGGATCCGAACGTCGACGTAAAGATCCCCCGACTTGCCGCCCAAAACCCCCGCTTCGCCCAAACCGCCGAATCGGATCCGCTGCCCGTCTTGAACGCCGGCGGGAATATCGACCTTGACTTCGCGCCTCTTGCGAACGACGCCCGGGCCGTCGCACGCGCGGCACGGCTCTTTGATTTTCCGCCCAAGGCCGCGACAGTCGGGGCACTGGCGTTCCGACATAAAAAACCCGTTTCGAACGCGAACGAACCCGCGCCCGCGACAGGTCTCGCATACCGGCGCGGCCTTGCCGTCTTTCGTCCCGAACCCGCCGCACGCGTCGCACCTAACGTTGGATTGGAACCGTACGATTTCTACCTTGCCCGTATACGCTTCTTCCAGCCCTATGACGATTTCGTGAAGCATATCGCGCCCGGCGGCCCCGCCGCCCCCGGCCCCGGCGCCCTTTGCCGACGGGGCGAATCCGAAATTGCGAAGCACTTCGTCCATCATGTCGGACATGTCGAATTCCGCGCCGCCGGCGCCGTTGCCCATGTTGAATTCGAATCCGAAATGACCGCCGCCCGCACCATTGCCGAACGGATTTCCGCCTCCGGCGGAGGCGCCGTTTCCCGCGCCGAACGCCCCCGCCCCGAATCTGTCGTAGGCGGCCTTCTTCTGCGGGTCTTTAAGCACGTCGAACGCGTTGTTGATTTCCTTGAATTTTTCTTCGGCGCCCTTGTCTCCGGCGTTTTTGTCGGGATGATGCTTAAGCACTTGCTTCCGATAGGCGGCTTTTATCTCGGCCTCTGTCGCGCTTTTGCTTACGCCCAAAACTTCATACGGATCTTTCATTGCTCCACGCTTATATAGATTTTGATCAAAGTTTTTTCAATACTTCCCACACGTCCTTTTTCACGCTTGGATTCTGAATGATGAAATCGGGCTTGTATATGGGAATCTTGTTGTCGAACGCCTTGCCGTGATCGCGCGGCAAAACCGCGCCGATTATTTCTTTGGCGGCCAGCGCGCCAAGCGTCAAAATTTTCGCGCCCGGGGCATTGTCGATCATGCGGTCGATGAAAGGCCGACAAAAGGCGAGTTCTTCTTTCGTCGGCGTGCGCCCTCCCGCGGGCCGCCAGAAAACCAAGGGCGCGATGGAACATTCCGCGCGATGGATTCCGATCGCGCCGATCATCTTGTCGAACAGGGCGCCCTCTTCGCCCGAAAGGATCAAGCCGGAATTGTCGTCGGATACGGACGGCATGTCGATTATGACGACAAGCTTCGCGGCGGAGGCGACGACGGGAACGACCGTATTCTTCGCGCCGGAAAACAAAGGATGTTCCTTAAAACTTTTTATCGCTTCGACCATATCGGAAGATTTGGACAATTCTTTTGCGATCTCCATTATGCCGGCGTTGGACTTGACGACGTGCGCCATGGGCGCGACGAAGATTTTAGGCTCTGCGATTGCGGACCGCGAAGCCGCGGCTGCGAAGCGGACGGGCGAATGCGGCGCATCTTGAAGCTCCCACTCCACGCCGGCCAACTGTAAACTTTTAAGAATCTTTCTTTTCTCTTGCATTAAGGACGCATTTGATGTATCATAGTCTAGAATACTAAATTAATCCAATCAAGGGAGGAAATTATGAAAGTATTGAATTATGTTTTTGGCGTGACCGCGGGCTTGCTCTTGACGGGATGCGGGGGCGGCAAGATCACCGACATTAACGATCAGAAGGTGTTCTTCGCGTACGACTCTTCGGAAATAAGCCGGGGCGCGAAAGACGACCTGTTGGCCCAGTCCGAATATTTGAAAGAAAATAAGGACATAAAGGTCCAGATAGCGGGCAATTGCGACGAACGCGGAACGCGGGAGTATAACCTTGCGCTCGGCGCGCGAAGGGCGAACGCGGCGAAATCCGTTCTTGTGAAAGACGGGGTTGGCGCCGGCCGCATCAAAACGATTTCTTACGGCAAGGACCGTCCGGCTGTGAACGGAAGCGGCGAAAGCGTGTGGAAACAAAACCGCAACGCGACGACGACCGTGGCGAAATAACG
>JAISSM010000026.1 GCA_031273075.1 Rickettsiales bacterium | reverse complement strand
GCGAAGCGTAAAAGACGGGGTGGTTGCGCGGGCTTGGAAAACCACCCCGCCCCTTCGGGGCACCCCTCCGATGGAGGGGAACTTTTAAGAATGATTAATTACACGCCCCATAGGAACGGGCGACCGGGGAATTCGCAACGCAGGTCGATCCGGATATCTCGCAGGCATATTCGACCTGGGTCGATTTCGCGCTGTTCACCGGTTTATACGTCACCGCCGCCTGTCCGCAATCGTATATGTTCACTATCGATCCGCAGGCCGTGTTCCATGAATTGCACTCCGTCACCGTCTGTTGCGGCATGACCGTATCGGGCAAACGAAGGTTCCATTCCACATGATAATCGCGCAACGATTTCACTTTGCCGGATTTGCCGAACTGAACGGAATCCAATCCGTCGCCGATGCGGCACTTTATATTGTTCGATTCCACAAACGCGGTTATCGCAACAGCCACGCCGCCGCCGACCAAACCAACCCCAGCGCCGATCCCGGCACCCGCCCCCGCGCCTGAACCAGCGGTCCAAGCCACGGCTTTTTTAGTAACATCTCCACTTTCGAGGTCTTTAACCTCGGGCTTCCTCTCTCCCCCTTGCGAACCTGCGGCCGCGCCGATGCCCGCGCCCAGGGTCGCGCCGCCGACGGTCGCTATGCCAGCCCACATCGCCGCGGTGCTTGTATCATTCATCAGATTAAACTCAAACATTTCCTTTTTGCACGTAAACGCGGTTCCAGCGTTCACCCATTTTTCCGCCGGTTTCTTATCGCCCATCGCACCGTGGAACCAGTCGTTCGTGATCAACTCGTCCTTATTATACGCCGCGACCCGGACAAGACATTCGCCCGTCGTCGCGTCCCATCTGGCATAATGCCCCCTCTGCGCGTCCACGGCGCCTTTTTTGTTCACCATTTGGCCCATCGGGTTCGATTTATCGCCGCCCTGGTTATTATACGCGGCCACCGTTTGGTTATATTCAGTCGTCACGTTGTTATTCCCGCCCACCGCCGCAAACGCCGAGCCGTACACGTTCTTGTCCAAAAGCCAGCACGTGTTTTCCGCCTGGTTCGGGGTCAGTCCGGTTTTCGACATAACATGCACGTAATACTGGGGCTGAATCACCCTTGAATTAAAGTCGATCCACACGTCGTTCTTGGCGTAATACGCCTTGACGCCGTCAAGCCGGACCGCGTCGTTCACGCATTTGTCCACCACCGGACCGCAAAGGTTCATGCCGTTTATGACGGAATTCCGCATATCAACGTTGTAAAGCGTCGCAACGCCCGACGGAAGATTCGTGTTCGCGCAATTCTCAAGATCGCCCATACAATTTTCAATGCCGTATACGGGCGCCGGGGGCGCGGCCGGCTCCGGATCCGGGTCCGGATTGGGCGAAGGCGTCACAGGCGTCGGGTCCGTGGGAATCGGGACGACGCCTATCGGAAGGGTCGGGGCGCGATAATCCGACGCCGAAGTGCCGATTGGTTTGCCAATCATGGGCGCGCGCGGAACCGACTGGGCGACAGGGGCGCCGGCGGAAAACGCCGAAGGCGCAATGAACAATGAACCACCCGTCGCCAAGGCTATGGGTGGCAGGCAATTAACAATCAACAATGAACGCAAAAATAGTCTGCTCATACGGATTACCCTCAGTTTGTGGGTATTATACCATATTTTCGGGGAGGGGGTCAACAGTTAACAGTTATTAGTTATCAGTTATTAGTTATTAGTCTTTTTCCCTTTTGTCATACCGCGGCTTGACCGCGGTATCTAGGTATAAAGCCGTCGCGCGAAGCGCGACACTCATTACCTGGACCCCGCGGTCAAGCCGCGGGGTGACAATAGTGTGTGGGGACTTTGCTTGACTATATCCGTTTATTTGCTAGAATCCGGGGCAAGAGGATTTCCATGAGCTATACCGTTTTGGCGCGCAAATACAGAAGTCAGACGTTCGACGATCTTATCGGGCAGGACGTCCTCGTCAAGACCTTGGTCGCCGCGATCGACACCAACCGCATAGCCCACGCGTACATTTTCACCGGCATCCGCGGCACCGGCAAAACTTCCGCCGCCCGCATACTCGCCAAGGCCCTCAACTGCGCGTCTTCCGACAAACCGACCTCCAAGCCCTGCGGCGTGTGCGAGAACTGCGTCGCCATAGCCAACGGGCAATTCATCGACGCGGTCGAGATCGACGCCGCGTCACACACCGGCGTGGACGACGTGCGCGACAATATTCTCGAGGCCGTGCAATACCGCCCCACGAACGGCCGATATAAAATATATATCATCGACGAAGTTCACATGCTGTCGAATTCCGCGTTCAACGCCCTTTTGAAGACCCTCGAAGAGCCGCCGGAACACGTCGTGTTCATTTTGGCCACGACCGAGATCCACAAAGTGCCGATCACTATTTTATCGCGCTGTCAAAGGTTCGACCTTGCCAGGGTTTCGGTCGAGGTTTTGAAAAAGCATTTCCTTAAAATCGCCCAAAGCGAAAACGTCGAACTGTCCGACTTGGCCTCCGATCTTATCGCCCGCGCGGCCGACGGAAGCGTGCGCGACGGTTTGTCCATCCTCGATCAGGCGATCGCCCAGACCGGCGGAAAAATAACCGACGACGGCGTCATGAACATGCTTCGCCGCGCGGACCGCCAGATGATCACCGACCTTATGCGGATAATTCTTTCGCGCGACGTTTCCTCCGCCCTGCGCAAAGTCGACGAGGTTTACAACGCCGGAAGCGACATGTCCCTGGTTCTCGCCGACATGCTGGACTGGACGCACTGGGCCACGCGCGGAAAGATCGCGCCGACGTCCATTGTAGACGCGCCCTATACGCCCGATCAAAAAGAACAAATGAAGGCCATAACCGCCGAAGTTTCCCTCAACACCATGTCGCGCGTGTGGCAGGTCATGGTCGGCGCGGTCAATGAACTTAAAGCCGCGGGAAATCCAAAGCAGAATTTCGACATGCTTGTCATCCGCATGATCAATATCTCGGAGATCCCCCCGGTGTCGCAGTTATTAGAGTCAACAGTCAACAGTCAACAGTCAACAGTCAATAGCCCACAGTCCAAGGGGATTGCGACGGCGGTGGAATTGGCGGATGCCCTATCGGCGGACAAAGAGCTGCTTTTATTGGCCGAATGGAACAGCTGCGAGGTTGTGGATTTCGGATTCGGAAAGATACGGCTTTGCTACGGCGGGGGCGACAAGGGGTTCGTCAACGGCCTTTCCGCGTGGCTTGTGAAAAAAACCGGGGAAAGTTGGGAAATAATTCCCGTTCCGTCGGAGCACAAGCAAAGCGTTTCGGAAGAAAAAAAAGAGCAGATGAAAAACGATCCTTTGGTCGCCGACGCGCTCGGTTTGTTCGAAGGGGCAAGCGTGGTTTCCGTCAAATAATGAAGAATGAAGAATGAAGAATGAAGAAAGAGTATCCGACGGCAATGTAATTTTCTCTGTAAGCGAGATTTCGCAATTGTTGAAGGGAACGGTGGAGCAGACTTTTTCCAACGTTCGAATTCGGGGCGAGGTGTCCGGCATAACGCGCGCGACGTCCGGCCACATTTATTTATCCATCAAAGATTCCGATTCGGTGATCAACGGGATTTTGTGGCGCGGGACCGCCGTCAATTTCGATTTGGCCGACGGCATCGAAGTGATCGTCCGCGGCAAGCTTACCACGTACCCGGCGCGCAGCAACTATCAGGTCATCATTTCCGAAATAGAGGTCGCGGGCGCGGGCGCGATTTTGCGGATGCTTGAAGAGCGAAAACAAAAATTGGCGCGCGAGGGGCTGTTCGACGCGGCGCGGAAAAAAGTTTTGCCGCGGTTTCCCAAAGTCGTCGGAATAGTCACAAGTCCGACCGGCGCCGCGCTTCAAGACATCATGAACAAACTTCGCGAACGTTTGCCCGTGCGCGCGGTTCTATATCCCGCCCAGGTTCAGGGCGCGACCGCGGCAACCGAAGTCGCCGCCGGCGTTCGGTATTTCAACGCGCACTTGCGTCCGGACGTCATAATCGTCGCGCGGGGCGGCGGGGCGCTCGAGGACCTTTTGCCGTTCAGCGAAGAAGCCGTCGTCCGCGCGATCGCCGAATCGGAGGTTCCCGTCGTTTCCGGCGTCGGGCACGATCCGGACTGGATGCTTTGCGATTTCGCGGCCGACGTCCGCGCCCCGACCCCGACCGGCGCCGCGGAAATCGTCGTGCCTACAAAACAAAGTCTTATGGACGAATTGGAAAAATTCATCGCGCTTATAAAAAACTCGTTCGTCGTCCGGATCCAAAACTGGGCCATGCGGCTTGACGGAACAAATATAAAAAGCCCGATGCAGGTCATGGCCGATCATCGCGGCCGCGTTCTCGACCTGTTTCATAATTTCCGCGCGCGCATTCAAAGCAAAATGGATTTGGAAAAAGAGCGCGTCGCGCACGCGGGACGGATGCTTGAAAGTCTGTCCTATAAAAACGTTCTTCGGCGCGGGTTCGCGATCGTGCGCAAAGACGATAAAATAATTTCATCCAAAAACGATTTCAAGGCGCCCGCGTCGATAGAGTTCGCGGACGGGATCGCGGCAGTTAACAATTAACAATTATCCTGTTTGTTTTTTATTGTCTTCTTCTTCCCCAGATTCATCATCAGATTCATCGGCGGGCCGGTCCTCGTCCTCAGGCTCAGGTGCGGGTTGTTCCTGAACAGGCGTGGTCGGCGCGGGTGTTTCCGCGACGGGCGTTTCCGCGCGGGCGGCGGGTGCGGCGGGCGTTGACGGCGCGGAGTTATCCCCGCCGCTTGCGCTCTTCCCCGTGTCGGCCATGTTTTCTTGCGCGTCCGCGGCCGCTTTCGCCGTCTTTTGCGATTCGATCGCGCGGCCTATCGCGCCGGACGTCAGCATGCCGGCCGCCGTGCCCACGCCCGCGCCAAACGCCGCGCTTGTCGCCGCGGTTTGGCTTCGCGTCAATCTGTACGCGTTTTCCTTAAACGCGGTTATGTCGATCCCAAAATTGTCAGGGGTGCATACATATTGTTCGCCGCCGTGTATTTTCTTCGACGCGAACTGCGTCGATTTTCCCTCATTGTCCGCGAACAACTCCACCGTATAAACGCATTGCAGCGACCGTTCGTCGAACATGCCCAGGTTTATTTTGCACATGCCGGACATCTGGTCCCGAAGCGCGTACAACTCCTTTTCCCAATTCGACACGTTCTTTTCCATGGCGACCCGGAGCCCGGCGAAAAATTCCATCGACCGGGATTGAAGCCCGCTGTCCGCCATTTGGCATTTCTTGTATTCGCCTTCGCAAGACGCGACCGCCTTGTCTCCAAAGGATTTCGACGCGCACCGTCCATAGCCGTTGGAATACTGTTCGCACTGCGCAAGCGTCCGTCCGCTTTTGTAGAGGCAATCCGTGTATTCGCCGCCCCCGCAATAACGGCGGATGCAATTGTTGTACGTTCTTCCGCATCCTATTATTTCGTCGAATCCGGACGTTATTCCGTTCTGGTCGCGGTCGGCTTTGATTTCGCCCGACAAGGCCGCAAATTCCTCACCGGTGCATTTCGTTTCGCGACGGCACGAATCCATTTTCATGCCCCAGTCGGTATCGCCGTCGCCAAAGCATTTTTGAAACTGTTCGCCGCCGCATTGCTTCGCCATGCAACCGCGAAGGGCCTTGTCGCATTCAAGCGCGGAATCGACGCCCGCCTTGGCGCGGGCGGCCTGCAACGTCGCGGCGGTTTCGCCCTCCTTGGCCTGAAGCCCCATTTTTTCGCGCTGTTCCCTTAATATCTTTTGAAGCGGAGTTTCGTCTTCTTTTGATCCGGGTTTCCCGGGCTGGCCCCCGAACCGTTCCGCAAAGTCGAACGATCTGTCGTCGATGCCCGCGTATTCGTCCGGCGGCAAATCTTCCGGTTCCCCGACAAACGTCTCTTCCATGATTTCTTCTTCAACGACCGGCGCCGCGACCGATGCGACCGCCTGCCTTATTCCGCTTCCGCGGCTTGACGTCGACGTGTTTTGCACGCGGACGCGCTCCGCGGCATGCGCCGCGGGCGCAATGAAGAATGAATAATGAAGAATGAAGAATGAAACAAGAATGAAGAATGAAGAATGAAGAATGAAGAAAGGACCACCCCGGCCCTTCGGGCCACCCCTACAGAGAGGGGAACTTTCGCCACAAAAAAAACAAAATAAAAATCTTTCTTCATTCTTCATTCTTAATTCTTCATTTCAACTTGTTGCAGGCGAGGTCGACGAATTTACACAAACTCGCCGCCCAGATTTTTTCCTCCGCATCCGCGCACATGCCGTCCCGGCCCAATCCTATCGGAAAGCCCGCGCACATTTCCGCCATGCATCCGTTCTTGCCGTTCGACGCGTTGCACATTCTTTTCTTTTCCTCCAACTTGTTCTGACGCTCCAACTTTTTAAGCGCGACAAGGTCGTTTATCCTGCCGTCCTTTTTCGCGACCATTTCATCGCGCGACTTTTTCATCCCGTCCCTCAACGCGGTCGTAAATTCGCCGCAGCCGGTCGCCTCCACCATGCACGCCGAGAAGTTCCGATTGAATTCTTCGTCCGCCCCGCACTTCAACATATTGCCGTCGCATTTGTTTTGCGACAGCAGGCACACGCTTAATTCCGCGTCGCACTGATCCGCCGTTTTCTTCACGGCCGCCTTTTTTATCGTCGACGCGTATTCGGAATCGCCAAGCGCCGTTTTGCACGACGCGTCTATCAACTTGTCATATCCGTCCGTCGCGTCTTCAAAATCGCAATCCTTTATTTTCTTCCCGCATTCCCGGCGCGCCCATTGATAGCGCTCTCCCGGATCCGCGGGCGCGGATTTGATCTCTTTTTCAGACAGGGTGTTTTTCGACGATTTTCCGACCGACAACGATTGTATCTTCGGGGAATCGCCCAGCGCGTAAGCCGTTTTTTCGGGCTTTTTCGCCGCGGATGTTCCGCACAGGTAACAGCGCGACGCGGGTTCCAGATCCTCGCTGCACGCGGAATCAAGGCACGCCCGGACGTCCGACTGTTTGCATTTGGACGACGCCGCGTGCGACGGCGCAGCCGTCGCAGTCAACAGTCCACAGACAACAGTCAACAGTAATAATTTCTTCATAAATTCTCTCTGGCATATTTTATCAGAAATTGGGGAAAAAAACAATGAACAAATCGTTTGCCGATTGCTATTTAATGTTCGGGTAGCGGCCGGCGATAAGGTTTTCCCGGACCAAGTGATGTTTTATCTTCTGCGTGGACGTAAGCGGCAGGTCCGTTGTCGTCATCGCAAAGTGCGACACCCATTTATACGACGCCACTCTTTTATTCTTTTCGGCCAACTCCGCGCCAAGGCGTTCAAGCGTCATCTCCCCGTCCGTTTGGAACACCCCGAACGACACCGTTTTGCCCCTTACTTTATGTTCGAACACCGCGACGTTTTTGACCCCGGGTATTTCAAGGTACAGCGCCTCCAATTCGTCCGGATACACGTTTTTGCCGGAATCAAGGACTATCACCTGTTTCCCGCGGCCTTGAAAATGAAGCTCTTTATTCTTATCCAGCGTCACAAGGTCGCCGGTGTTGAAAAATCCCCTGTCGTCGAACGACTCCTTATTCGCCTCTTCATTGTTAAGGTATCCGCCGAATACCTGATGCCCCCGAAGCCACAGCGTTCCGACCCCGTCCTCGTTCTTGTCCCTTATCTCAAACTCGTTGTTCCTTACCGGGCCGCCGATCGAAAACGGCACCCTGTTCTTCCGCGGCTTTGATACAAGTATCGGGCCCACGGTTTCCGTAAGACCGTATCCCTGTATATACGTCAACCCGAGTCTTTCATAAAATGTTTCGACCTCCGGTTTCGTCGCGGCGCCGCCCGCGATCAAAAGGCGCGGCCGTCCGCCGAACACGTCCAAGACCATGCCCTTCACCTTCCTTACCAAGAACCCGAGGCCCAAAAGTTTCAGCAATCCCTGGTATTTCATTATGAACATCGCCTTGCCGTACACGCCTTTCTCTTTCATGCCGGATATGATTTTATTCCTGAACAATTCCCACACCCTCGGCACGGCCGGAATAACGTGCGGTCTGAATTCCTTAAAGTCCGCCAGTATCGCCGCCGGGTCTACCGTCGGCTGAAGCACCACGTTTATTCTGAACTGAACCGTCGCAAGCATTCCTATCGCAAAACCGAACACGTGGTACAGCGGCAAAAATCCGTATATCGTTTCGCCGGGATTGATCCATTCCGCCATGTCCTCCAGCGAAGCGGCGCACTCTATAAGGTTGAAGTGCGTAAGCGGCACCGCCTTCGGAGTTCCCGTCGATCCCGACGTAAACGACAATGTCGCCGTGTCCGTCGACGCCGCGTCCGCCGGTATGACCTCAGGATCCGCGGGGCCGTCCTTTTTCCCTATGTCATAGAATTTGAACTTCGCCTCTTTGTAAAAAAAACTTTTCTCCGCCAGGATCAGGTTGCAATCGACGAACTTCGCAAACGCGTCGTATTCGTTCGGGGCCAGGTTCGTATCCAAAAGAACCGCTTTGCCGCCAAGATACCATATCGCGAACAACGTCAACGGAAATTCCGGTATATTGTGCGCCAGGACCCCGACCGCGTCGCCCCTTTTGACCCCGAGTCCCGCCAGCGTGGTCGCGCGCCGCTTCACAAGGCCTATCATTTGCCCGTACGTTATTTTTTCGCGCGCGAGAAAGAGAAAATCCGGCTTTTCCAAAGCCGCGTTCTCCAGAAACTGAAACATATTCATTATAAAAATCCCCTTGATGTTTACACCGGACGGGGTTATTATACAACAGTCAACTGTCAACAGTCAATAGTCCACAGTCAATAGTAAATGAAAATACTTTCTATAAATATAAATAGCATCAGGGCGAGGATAGAGGCCTTTATCGGGCTTCTCGAAAGCGGCGAATTCGACGTCGTTTGCGTTCAAGAGATAAAGGTCGACGACGTTAATTTTCCGCACAATTTGTTCGAGGCGTCCGGTTACAATATAAAGGTTTTCGGACAGAAATCCTATAACGGGGTCGCCGTATTTTCAAAGTTCTCCATCGAGGATGCCGCGCGCGGCATTCCCGGATTCCCCGATCCCGCGGCCCGGTTCATTTCGTGCGTGATCGACGGACGGATCCGTCTTATCAACGTTTACATGCCCAACGGAGAGCCCATAGATTCTGATAAATTTTCGTATAAAATCGAATGGATGAAGGGCTTTTCCGAACATATCCGCCAATATGCCGATTCGGAGGAAGCCGTCGTTATTTGCGGCGATTTCAACGTCGCCCTTACCGACGCCGACGTGTGGGACCCGCACGGTTACGCGGACAGCTCTTTAACCGCGGTTGCCGCGCGCCGCGAGATGCAAGAATGGCTGAATGCCGGGTGGGTCGACTGTTGGCGGCGGTTTAATCCGGACGCCCGCGGCTTTACGTGGTTCGCCTATTATCCGCATGCGGTCGAAAAGAACCAAGGGCTTCGTTTGGACTATTTCCTTGCCAATAAAACCGCTTTACATAATTTGAAAAAGTGTTATATTGACATGCGTCTTCGAATGACCGAAAGGCCGACGGATCACGCCGGATTGGTTTTGGAAATCGAATAAAAAACAGGGGGTTTGACATGATCGACGGAACGATGACCGCAATGATAACGCCGATGCTGTCCGGCGGGGAAATCGACCTTGATGGCTTTGGAGAGCTGTTGGATTTTCAGGCGGAAAATAATGTCGGCGGGGTGGTCGTTCTGGGCACCACCGGCGAATCCCCCACTCTTAATGAAAGCGAGCAGAAAGAAATCATAAGTTTATCCGTGGAAAGGTTCAAAGGCAAGGTTATCATCGGGACCGGGACCATGTGCACCGAGACTACTTTGAAGAAAACCCAAATGGCGCGGGATATGGGCGCCGACGCCGCCCTGATTGTCACGCCGCCGTACAACAAGCCGAACAAGTCCGGCCTTTGCGAGCATTTTCGTCTTGCGGCCGACATCATGCCCATCATTATTTACGACATAAAAGGGCGCACGGGGCGGCAGATACAAATCGACGAATTCGCGGAAATCTGCCGGCACCCGAACGTTCTCGGCGTAAAGGCTGCGAGCGGCGATATCAAGCAAATCGAAGAGCTTATCGAAAAAGTCGCAAAGCCTATTCGGGCAACCAGGCGGGTATTCCGCGTTTGGTCTGGCGACGACGGCATGACCGTTCCAATCCGCAAACTGGGCGGGGACGGCGTCATATCCGTCGCGTCCAATTTATGTCCTGGTCTTGTCAACGATATCGCTATGCTTGATATTCCAGCGGCAGAAGAAAAGGCGATTTGGGCGGAACAGCTTATGTCCGCGGCGTTCATCGAATGCAATCCGGTTCCGATAAAGCACATGATGCATGCGGTCGGGCTTATCAAGTCCGGCGCCGTCCGGCTTCCGCTCGGCCCGCTGCAACCAGAAAACGCGATCGTGGTCGAAGAAGTTGCAAAAAAGTACTATAATAATCAATAATTAATAATCAAAAAGTCATAAGTATTTGAATTTTCTGGATTTTTGTGGGTAGAATATGTACCAAAAATGTACATAAACGGTACATAAAATGTACATAAAGTGTACCAAAAATGTACAAAAAAGCGCATAAAATGTACATAAAAGTTAGCAATTAGCGTGTAGCAAATATTGTCGCGGCGCTTTGCGCCGCGTGCTTATTACTGGATCGCGTGGTCAAGCCGCGGGATGACAAAGAATGGATTGCTTCGCTGCGCTCGCAATGACGATAAATGCCTGCGGCGCAGTGGATCCCCGCCGGAGTTTACCCCCGCGCAGGCGGGGGCGGGGATGACGAAGGGAAGCGCGGGGATGACGTTTCTTGTTTGCTTCGCAAACAAGGTGTGTTTCATAGAAACACACCCCACCTTATTACCTGGATACCGCGTTCCCGCCTTCGCGGGGATGACAAAGGGGAGAGCGGGGATGACGGAGGGAAGCGCGGGGATGACGGACCACCCCGGCGCTTCGCGCCACCCCTCCATAGAGGGGAACTTTACATCGGGATGTCTTCGCAATTCGGGTCGCGCGTAGTCGTATTGCAATCCGTTTTCTTGCTGTTGTGGAACCAGCTCGTACTCCCGGAAGACGAGCACTTTTGTTCGCTGATCGTCGTGCACACGTGGCAGGTTCTGTTCTCCCTGCTGAACACCGCCGTTCTGTTTATCGACGAATTGCCGTACGCGACGCTTGCCCCGCCCAAATATCCGCTTCGCGACGCGCCGCTTTTTCCCACCGTCACGTCACCGGATCCGCCTTTCATCAGATTCTCCAGCGTCAAACCCGCGCCGACTTCGTACGAAATGGAATACGGTTCCGCCAACGGTCTATCCGCTTCCGTGCTGAACAATCCCCCCGGGCCGCCGCCGCCCATGTTCTGGCACATGTATTGCGCGATGTCGAGGCTTGCGCTCTTGGTCGCCTCAGACACTTCCTTATTAAACTTTTTATTATAGTTCTCGTTCGCCTGTCTTAAAGCCGACGCCGCGATCAGGATCTTCTGATTATCCAACAGGTTCGGAAAGCGCGCAGTCGTCGTGTTGCCCCTTCCCCTGGTCGTTCCCTGGATCTGCGAAAGGTCCCGGCCCTTTACGCAATACTGTATTTCCATATCCGATTCGATCATGCCTATCGTCCGGTTTATCGTGCCGGCTATGTTGTTCAGCTCCGCCTCTATCGTTTCGATTATGCCGTCGCTGTTCGGAACGACGTGCTTTTTCTTCCTTACCTCTCCGATATAACTTTTAACCCCGATCTGGCCGACTTTCAAAAGGTCGTCCTTGCCGCACGAGCCCTCGTCCAGCGAGTCGCATATTTTGTCGCCGTTGCCCATTTTTATCATTCCGAACGACAACATTCCGGTTATCCTGTATATGTCGCCGTCCTTTTGCGCCCTTAAAGAATTCGTTCCGATCGTGTCGTCGGACGCGAAGCGGTCGCAATCCGTCGTGCTTCCGCAGACCTCCGTCATCTTGTCGTCGATCTTTTTCTGGCACGCTTCAAGAAGCGAATTGTCCACGTTCAGGAAAAAGCCCATCAGCATCGTGTCGATGTCCTCCATTTTGAAATTCTTGTTCGCCTGTTTGCACACGACCAATTTGTCGACCGGGCACATCGCGTGCAGGTATTTGTAATCCATTCCTATGCACTGCGTGAAATCGGGGCCGCACCGGTCGTCCGACGTATAGCACTGCTTGACCTCGTCCGTGCAGGCGTCGACGCGCATCGCCGCAAGTTTGGACACCACGTAATCCCAAATCTGCGGCTCCATCCTTTCGCAGGGGTCTATCTCTATCTTGCAGAAACTCCGCGCCATATCCGGGCGCGCCAGGCACGCGTCCATCGTCGCCGTCCCCTTGTCCGCTATGTCGTCCTTGCACGCCTTTTGTATGCACGCCGCTATGTCCCCCAGGCACGACTGTCTTTTGCCGGACTCCGCCTTGGATTCCGCGATTTTCAATTCCGGCGCCACGTCGCGCAAAAAGTCCGGCCACACGTTGTCGCGGTTCGCAAGGCATTTGTCCAAAACCCGTTCGCATATGTGCCTTTTGCTTTCCAGCATTTCCTGAACCGACATCGATATGTCGAACTTGTGCGTCGTTCCCACGCGCGTTCCGGCCGTCGACTCCGCTTTGTTGTTCTGCATGTTTTCGCTTGCCACCGCGTTCACGCAGCGGCCCCAATCCTTGCCGCACGCGTCTTCCGACTGCATGCATTTTTTGTATTCCACCATGCACGTTCCCCTGTCGTATTCGTTGTCCTCGTCGAACCTTTCCTTTCGCGCCGCCACCATGTCCTTTTGCGCGTCCAAAAGCGCCAGTTCCGACTGTTTCTCCATTTCGTTTATCACTTTGCCCAGCGCCGTGCAATCGCTTTTCACGCCCGTCAGATACAACTGGGTTATCATCGTCATGTCTTTCCCGCAATCCTCCGGGACCTGGTCCATGCAAATCTTGCGCGCGCCGTCGTAAAGGTTTTTGCCCGTCAGCCCCTCCAGCGAGAACGCGTCCTCTTCCTCTTCTTCGTCTTCCGTCGGATCGTTGAATATCGCCATTCTGTCGATCTTCGCCTTTTTCTTCGCCTCGGTCATAACGTTGCCCTTCTTGTCGTATTCGCGCGTTCCGGTAAACAATATGTCCGCCTGGGCCCCGGCCTTTATCTTCTCCACCTCTATGGTCGAAAGGCGCGCGGCTTCGTCCGTGTTCTTTTCGATCCTTTTCATCTGGTCGTCGTATTTGGAATAGTCGGCCGAACACTGGCACGATCCGCCGTTCTCGTTGTCCGAAATGCAGAACTGATCCATACAGCCGAAATACGCGTCGTAACATTCCTGATTTCCCTGAAACGCGACCTTGGTCCGGACCGTCGCCTTCGACGCCGAAGAGACCACCGCGCTTGAGCCTTTGCGCGTCGCCGCGGCATGCGCAGACGCAATGAAGAATGAAGAATGAAGAATGAAGAATGAAGAAAGAACCACCCCGGCGCTTCGCGCCACCCCTCCAAAGAGGGGAACTTTCAAAAATTTCTTTTCTGTTTTCATTTCTCTCTCCCTGTATTATATCACATATTGACGTCTTCGCACGATTGTATTTCCTGGCAGAATTTTTGCTTGCCGCTTGACAATCCGCCCATGATTCCGCCGCCGACCGCGCCCACGACACCGCCGATCGCCGTGCCCCAGCCGGGCGATATCATCGTGCCCGCCCCCGCGCCAGCCGCAAGTCCGCCAGCGCCCGCCTTAAGCGCGCCGGTTATCTTGTCCTCGCCCCCCTCTTCGCAGACTTCCTGCGTGCGGCATATATGGCAATTCCGAAGATCCGGCTCGAACACCGCGGAATCTATTTTCGTCCCGCTGTTTCCCGCAAGCATTTCGCACGCCTTCCTTGCCTTTTCCGTATCCGCCTGTTTCGCCAGATCCCGAAGTTTCGACGTCAGCGCCCTATACTGTCTGTTCTCGGCGTTTATTTTCGCGATCATTTTCGCCGTGTTGAACACCGACGTTCCGGCGGACGGTTTTCCCTTCACCTTCGTCTTCGGGTTCTGATTTTCCGCGCACGCGCCGATCGTCGCGTCTTTTTCCAAGTCCGCGAAGAATCTGTCGACCTCCCTGTCCGCGTAAGTTTTCCACGGAAGGTCCCCGGTTTCCGGATCGGCTTTCAACAACGCCTCGGCCTCGTCCACAGAACTTAAAGTCGTTATCGCCGGGTCCTCAGGCACGCACGTCATGTCGGTTCCGCACACGCGCCCGAGGCTTTCGGAAAACGCGTTTATGCATCCCTGCAACTGCGCGTAATCCATTTGCAACAATATGCCAGACACGAGCACTTCGTATTGCGTCTGGCCGGCGCACGACGGGTAAAGCGATTGCGGGCAGAGTTTCGCGATTTCGGAAACCGGTTTCCCCAGGCACTGCGGATGCGTGTAATCCGATCCGCATTTTTCGCGGAAGCACGAAGTTACATCATTTTGGCAAAAGCGCACGCGCAAATATCCGAGCTTGTTGTTCACGACGCCCTTTATTCCAGGGACAAGCTCGTCGCACTCCGTTATCATCGGGCACACGCCCGCCGCGACGTCGACGTTGTTCAAACATTGGTCGTTGCTTTTGGTCGAACAGGTGTCTTCAAGGCACGACTCTATCCGCGACAGGCAGGTTTGGCGCCGGTATCTGTCCGAGTATTTCTCCGCGTCCGCAAGGATCGATTTCGTTTCGTCGTCCCAATCTTTTTTGACCTCTTTGGCGGACGCCATGCACTGATCCAAAACGTTGTCGCACGCTTTCGTGCGGCGCGCCAAAAGACCCTTGTCGAGGCAGTTCTCGAAATTGTCGCCGCATCCGCCTTTTTCCGCGACGCAATTCCTTAGCGCTATCAAACATTCGCCGCGATTGTATTTGTTCGTGTTTTCAAGTTCCGCGAACCTTGCGGCGCGCACCGCTTTTTCGGCCGCGGCCAAATTCGAATCCGCGACTTTCTGCTGAGCCCCCAGGAACGTCGTGAACGATTTGCAGTCGGCCGTGATTTTCCGCTCGTAAAGCATTTCCTGCATTTTGGAATCGCTTCCGCACGCGTTCAATCTTTCGGCGCACGATTTCTTCGCCATTCTATGCAGGTAATCCCCTATCTGCGCGTCCTCGTCCATTCCGATGTCATCGTCGTCGGAATCAAGCCAAAGCGACAGGTCGACGCGGCTGTTCTTCGCCTTGTCGCTTGATCCGAATACCAGGACCGCCTTGGCGCCGAGTTTTTCCCGCTCCACCCCCTCGCCGTAAAGTTTTTCGGCCGCGCCTTGAGTATCGTTGATTTTCTTGATCATCGATTTCGATCTGTTTATATTGTCCGAGCACGCGCACCTTTCGCCCTCCGATTCGTCAAGCATGCAGAACGCGTCCATGCATTCTTCGTAATCGGAACATTTATACGAACCCGGGGCAGAGTCGGAATTCGCGGCGGGCGTTTCGGCCTCTTCGTTTTCTTCGGCATCCTCAATTTCGGTTTTCGGCGCGGACGATTTGATTGCAATCACATCGGCGGATGTTTCCGCGCCAACGCCCCCGGCCGACGACCGCATCACCCTTCCGCTTGTCGGAGACATTCCGACGCGCGCGCCGTTCGCGGAGGATTCCGTTCGCACGGCGGCATGCGCCAAGGGCGCAATGAAGAATGAAGAATGAAGAATGAAGAATGAAACGATTATGCCGCGCCACGAAGCGGCGCACACAAACCTGGATACCGCGGTCAAGCCGCGGTATGACAAAAAAGATTTTTTTTCTGTTTTCATTTTTGCTTCCTGTTTTTTATTTTGATCACCATATCGAATCCAATTCTTCCGCCGTGTGTTTGTTTATCCAGGCCACCTGCTCGTTTTCGGTCAAATATTTGAACAATTCGTTGCTTTCAAGGAACGAAACCAGGGCCGAAGCGTTATACGGGCTTCGAAGCTTTTGGAATATCGCCGATCTTGCCGCGGGCGCAACATCGCCATAGCCTCTGCCGTATGTGGGGTCAAGGGGGGGAGGAATGGAGAAATAAATATAGAAA